>JAFGHO010000091.1 GCA_016930085.1 Spirochaetales bacterium | reverse complement strand
TCCTAATAATTTTAAGACGGTGATTTCAACTACCAACGGCACTGATAGAGTTACTATTATAATAGGGTATATAGATTATCCAGAAAATAATATTGATCCTGTTATTACATATGATGTGCCTCCCGGTTTCCAGCCGCCTTCTGATATAAGGAGAGATATTAATAAAGTAATAGAAAGACAAAATAAGTATGACAAAGATACACATAATATTCTTGTTGATATTGGAAGAAATATTCATCCTGCTCTCTATTTAATAACTATTGTATCTGCATTATCTATTTTTAGTCCTGCTACTCTAGGTGAAATGATGGTAGCAGCGTACATTGAGGATGCTTTCTGTAATGTTAATGATGCAGCCACAAAATGGTTGGGAAAAAATAATGAAACGTATACAAATAGACTTATTAAAGCGTCAAATCCAAAAAGGGCCAATAAAGTGATAAATGGTGTTGAACATGATATTCTAGGATTTCCGATTTTTGATTCATTATATGACGCTAATATCGATCCAACCCAATTTGAGCTTGGAGATAAAGCACATAAAAGAGAAGCGATTAAGCAATTAGCTGAAGCTATACAGAATAATGAAGATATAGCTAATCGTTTTACAGCAGAGCAAAAGGAAACGATAATAAATTTACATAAAACCCCTGATGAATTTAGATGGCATCATCATCAAACTCCAGGAAAATTACAGCTTGTAGATGAAGGACCGCACTCTGCAATTGGGCATACTGGTGGTATGTTTATTTGGGGAGGCGGGAGATGAAAGAGAAAAGGAGATATTTATATGAGTAATAATGTAAAATGGTTTGTGAAAAAAAAAGATATTTCTGATAAAGAAATTATAAAAGTTGAAAATATTTTTAATATCAGATTTCCGGAAGATTATAGAGAATGTGTCAAGATAAATAATGGCGGAGCACCAAAACCGGAGGCATATGATTTTAAGGATCATAAAGAAGCTGTATTTGAATGGCTGTTAAATTTTAATGAAGGATTGGCAAACAATATAATAAAAACGTATAATGCAATTAAAGACAGATTAGTGGACAATATCTATCCTTTTGCCTCGGATCCATTCGGAAATTATATATGTTTTGATTATCGAGAAGATAAAAAAGCACCAAAAATTGTGTTTTGGGATCATGAAGTTGCTTCAAGATATCCTGAAGACGCTATTTCCTATATTTGCGATAGTTTCAGTGAATTGCTTGACAAGCTCTATGAGCCAGATGATTAATGAATATTATTGTGTAATGATCCATTCAGACAGGTGGAATGTGAAAGAATAAATGCGGTGGATGCAAGACGGCGAAGCGGTATAGATATGTAGGGTGTGGGGATGATTCCCCCTCACTTCTTTCCCCCGCACGCATTAACAAACCGATTCCATTGAAGCCGCACGGGGTAAAAGTTGAACAAATACCCGACCGGAATACCGGAAAGCTTCAGGTAATTGATGATATGCGATTCTATGCCGGTTGTTATCTGCCGAATGGATTTGAGTTCGAGAATGATCTTTTCGTCGACGACGATATCCGCGATGTAAGCCCCGATGTATTCATCCCTGTAGATAAGTGGGAATTTTTAACTTGAAATATGAGTTAATAAACGGTTATAATTTCAGCAAGGAGTATGTATGAACTACAAGGTTTCCGTTGTTATTGAGAAAGACGAATATGGATATTATGCCTATTGTCCCGAACTTGAAGGTTGCCAATCACAAGGTGACAATTTTGAAGAAGTTATGGAAAATATAAAAGAGGCGGTTGAAGCATATATGGAAACACTCAGTGATGATGAAATAGCGGAAGTATTGAGTAAGGAAATCGTTTCAACAAATGTTGAGGTTATAGTTGGCTAAATCGCCAAGAATGACGGCAGTTGAGGCGGAGCATTTGCTATTAATGAACGGCTTTGAAATAATCCGTATAAAGGGCAGTCATAAAGTCTTTTTTAGGGAAAATCGTCGTATTGTTGTTCCGTTTCATTCGGGGAAAATACTTCATCCTAAAATTGTCAAACAAGTTTTAAAAGCTATTGGTGGAGATTGAAAACCGGCATACCGGAAAGCCTGAGGTAATTGATGATCTGCGCTTCCATACCGGCGGTAAGCTGCCGAACGGATTTGAGTTCGAGAATGATCTTGCCGTCGACGACAATATCCGCTATATACGCCCAGACATATTCATCCCTGTAGACAGAGTACACCTGTTGCATCTGTAACGGGATACCGTTATATTTTAGTTCGACGACAAGCGCCCCCTGGTAGGCGCTTTCAGAAAGGCCGGGGCCGAGGGTATTGTGAACCTTGAATGCAATCCCCAGCACGTTATACGAAAGATCTTTGTAAAGAAACGAATCCATGGCAAGCCTCCTTGAAGTTTTTCTTCCCTCTCAATCCTTTTTTTTGCCGCTGTCAAGAGTCCGAGCGGAGGGAGGACGAGAGACATTTGCGTTATATGTAATATGAACATAATGCATGTATTTTGGTATTAATATTGTTACGGCTATGATAGCGCAAATGTCTCCCCTTGCTCTTGACAGCGGCGAAATAAAGATTACAATTGAAACACCTTCAAGGTACAGCAGATTACGCGGATACCTGCGGCTGGTAGATGACGCGGATCGGGAGTGTCGCCGTAAAGTTTGAGTTATATACCGTTCTTGAAATTCTCGACAATCCTATGAGGAGTGAATACGATTACCTCTGTCATCGATATAGCTTTTATAGATATCCAAAGTGCGTTTCGCGATGGTATTCCATGAATATCGAATGGCAGTCGCATAACCTCTTTCAGCGATTGTTTTCATCATTCCGGGATTATCGTAAAGCTTCTGGATCAATTTCGCTATTTCCAATGGGTTAGTCGGATCATTTATCAGTAAACCATTTTCCCCATCCTGAATAATATCACAGGCGCCCGCTTGTCGTGACAGGATCACGGGAACGCTGCAACACATGGCTTCCAGTACCACGTTTCCGAAAGGTTCGTATAAAGTCGGCAGCACCAGAACGTCTCCTGAAGCATAAAATCCGCCCATTTCCTTTTGATCGCCGGCAAAGATTATTCGTCTTTCAAGACGATATTCGTTGATAAGGGATAAAAGATACTCTCTTCGAAACGGATCATCACCGACCACCAGAATTTTGATCAATTCATTGTTTATTTGTTTCAAAGCTTCAATGAGAAACTTGAGTCCTTTCCTTAAATGATAATATCCGACAAACAGAATAATGAAATCATTTTCGGTAATGAAATGTTTTTCGCGGATTTCTTTTCTGTATGTTCTGCTGGTCCGGAAATCGAATTTTTCCGGATTTACACCATTCGGAACCACATCGATGTCATCCGGTTGTCTGCCAAGGAGTGTGACGATATTCGTTTTCATTCTGTTTGAAACAGCGATAATCCGGGTTCTACTTTTCAACGACATATTATATTCGGAAACAGGAAACAGTAGTTTATAAGTATGAAAATATTTATCTGTTATACCGGTATCACAGATTTTATTCAATCTTCTTATCCTCTTGATGCCGGCTCTGGGAAAGGCGTGGCTTGTAAAAATACCGCCTTGATACAGACATGGATCGTGAAAATGTACAACATCAAATCGGTATTTTCTGAGTAACAATCCGGCAATAATGAAAAAGAACAACTCATTGATAAAATGACGCGGAAATAATGCGGGCAAAGAATGAAAAAAAATCTTCTTTGTATCCACGTCTTCACAGGTTTGACTGAATATATGAACTTCGTGCTTTTCGGAAAAACATTCTGCCAGGTTCGCCACGACACTGGGAATTCCCTGCCGTTTATTACAGTAGCGGCTGATGAGCGCGATTTTCATTTTAAATCATAGGCCTTTCGTTGTTCTGTGCTGTTAAGAATACGCATGAGGTATTTCAGCTGTTTTTTAAAATCCAAACTCAGATGATTGATTTCTGCACGTGAATATTCCAGCATGTTGTAAATAATCTGCAGGTGCAGGGTTTTACTGATACGCCTGAGGTTGATTATTAGTGAATAAGGGCAGGCGGCGTCAGGATGTCTGTTGTAATCTTTCATGTAGGTTGAGACTGTGCACTCATCATCGCCGGTAAAATTTGTGAATTCATTTATAAAACCGATAAAATTGAATAGGATGTTATATGGCAGGGAGTCTGCTTTTTTATTGAATTCCGTGTTCTCAAGCACTATCTCCTTTACTATTTCATATCCCCGTCCTGAATGGGGAATGCATTCAAGGAGATGTTGAGTCTCTGTTATTTCATCCAGTGGATATCCACTCGCACCAGGGGAAATATAAACCGGAAATGTAAGCCAGAATGGTCCAAGGGTTCGTGTTATTGTAAGCGGGCCGATTTCCCAGTTTCTGCCGTGATTGACGAGGTGGATGATAATTCCGGGTATGTTATAAAAAGCGCACAACGTCCGGCCCATGATGGTAAGGTAACACGCGAACGCGCCCACCTCATGCGTTCTGAGAATTTGTCTGGACTCGTGGCATTCTTCGGGAGACAAAATGACGGTTTTTATATCCGCCATATTACGTTCGATGCGCTGAGTCCTTTTGAGAGGGCGGACGGCAGGGTTTGCAATATGAACCGAATCAAGTATGTTCTCCCAGTAAGCGATCTCGTTCATGCATACACGACTTTGTGAGAATTCATATATCTGTGTTAATGCATCGGGATAGGAACCGGTTTTTTTATGAAAACAAATTTCCTTTCTTTGTTCGCATTGATTGTATCCGCGGAATATATCGCCGACGATTATTTTGAACGATATGCCGTCAAACAATAAATGATTGGTGACTAAATAGAGAAAATCGCCTGTTTTTGCTTTATATAATTGTAAAACAAGTACAGGTCCTGAGAAAATATGTATTTTCCCCTGGGCGTTTATCATTTCTGTATCTATTGCCGCCGCGGTGTCGGTTGCTTTCATAACGTTTATTTCTTCAAAAAGACAGGAAGTAAATGGATGCGCGATGCGCCGTTGAAAGAACGCCGTATTCTTCTTGAAAAACCGAAAGGAAAACGCCTCATGGTAGAGACTCAATTCCCTCAAAACCTCAGCGAGCGGTTCTTTCCGCCAACCTGGTTTTTTAAAAAGCAAATAAGAAAGATTCCAGTGATTCGGATTTTCCAAAATTTTAAGCAGTGATTTCTGAACAGGAAACAACGGAAATGTATCAGTATCATCAGGGATATTTACTTTATTCGATGCTCTTTCAGGGAACAAACCATTCATATGAAATTTTTACACCTGTCACAAATAATGTGTCGATTACCGTAAACCTTCCGTTTTCCGGTAAAAATCTTTCGTGAATGCTCAAAATAATCGTTATGCCAGATTTGCTTTAGGGTTTCTTTTTTTATATCGCCGAATGCGTTGCTTTCACTCGTAATTACGGGGCAGGGAACAACTTTACCATCTGGACAGATAACGAGTGTTTTGAATGGAAATGGACAAAAACGGAGACCTGGTCTCGATGCAGAACGCCTGCTGTATGGCAGGTAAACAGGATTGATGTATTTCTCCTGTGCAGGAAGCCACCCGGATTTTCTCGATTCCAGTGAATCAGGGAATTCGATGTCGGGAAGTACTTCGCCGAGTCCAATCGGTACCAGTTGCAGCGTTACTCCAATCTCCGCTGCTCGTTTTCTGGCAATATTGATTTCATGTTCGTTGTATTTATGAACGATATATTTCCAGATTATCTCCTGAGTTTTTATTTTTAATCTGTTTCTTGTCTCGACGGCAAGACGTAAATTGGAAAGCGCCAGGCTGTAATCCCCGCCGCGCCTGTATGCCGCATAAGATTCCCGTGAGGCACCATCGATGGAAACCGTGAGTACATCTATTCCGGATTCAGCCAGTGATTGAAAGAACATCGTGTCCCTGTGAAAACAGAAATTTGTATCAATATAAATAATGAACTCTCTCTGTTTTAAGTACCGGATGATAGCAAAAATATCCGGGTGTAAAAAAACTTCTCCCCAGCTGAACAGATGAATAAGGTTCAGAAATGGGAAATCCTTTACAATCCGATCCGTCAGTGATGCAAGGGTTTCAAAATCCATCCGGGTTTTTGGGAAATCAAGTTTTTTCAAACCAGTCGGACAAAGAGGGCATCGCAGGTTACAGATATTTATCGGATCCAGAACGATTTCGCGGGGAGCCGAAGCCTTTCCCGTCAATAAATACTTTATATATTTAGTGAGAGATTCTGTATTAACAAGAAAATTATTAATCTTTTTACCGTGTAATCGTTTAAAAGAATTATACACCCTGCTTAAGCTGGTCAATAATTTTCTCACATGCAGCTTTTTTTCCCTTTTTTTGGATAACAATTTCTTGTACCGGCAATATCGCAGCTCATGTTGTAGTTCTTCCGAAAGATATTGCATTCCAATGAGAATGATAAAAGGAAAATAGAAAATGACATGATAACGTCTTGAAGAGAGTATATAACGAAGCATGCCAAAAAACTGCCGATGAATATAGTAAAAAAAATAGTAAAAAATGATGTGAAGCTCATTTTTTAGAAAGTCTCTGTTCACATAACCTTTTACCCTGATATTAAATTGGGTTTTCGCCCAATTTCGTGCATGCCGCATCGCGGCTTTAAGGGATAGCCTGTTCATGTGTTTTGCTTTAGCAAAAGGATGAAAATAAATCTGAAATCCTTGCTTTGTAATGCCGGAACAGAATACAAAATCTTCGGCATAATCGAGGCTTTCGTCAAAGTAATCGATGACCGGGAGTATATCTCGTGATATACTGAAATTTGCCGTGGTATGAAACGCGGCGAATCCGGGTTTCAGCCCGGGGTTAAAAAGAAACCAGGAAAAGAAATCATCGCACACAGCCCAGTAGGTTTTGTTTTCTCCTTCAATTCCTCCGCCGACGGCCTTAACCGGCAGACGGTGTTTATTAAAATAAAGATGAGCACGCGCATGCTCGTATAACAAATCAGGGAAGGCGGTGCAATCGGCATCAATAAAGAGGAGAATATCTCCACGAGCCTCCATGATTCCCGTGTTGCGGGCCCTGGAAACTCCTCTGGTTTTTTCATGAAAATACCGGACATTATATTGTTTTATGAATACTGCTGTTTTATCGCTGGAATTATTGTCGATCACAATCACTTCCATTTTGTTCTTCGGATAGTGCTGACTGAGTATGCTTGAAAGACATTTTCTGATTGTCTGTTCACCATTATAGACAGGTACGATCACAGAGATCATCGGATATCGATCAATAATGAATTCCCGTATTTTATATATGTGCTTGCCGGCCATTTATAAATTCCGATTATTGTAAGCGATTGTATTCGTTTTATGCCTTCTGTAATCGTCAGGAAATAAGTAACCGTCAATTTCAACCCGTCACCTGCACCGGCCTGCTTCTGCCGAAAAGAAAGCAGGAGGTAAAAGAATGAACAGGAAAAATGA
>JAFGHO010000090.1 GCA_016930085.1 Spirochaetales bacterium | reverse complement strand
CTTTCTTTAAGCAAAAATTACTGATAAAATGGTGCGAAAGTTGAGTAAATTAGAAAAGCGCCAAAACCATCGTAACGCCCGTAGACTACTGTATAATAAATAAATATCCAGCTTATCTAAAAAAATACCCTTTATTAGAAGTTCGGGTTAAGATTCTGTCTGGTTTGTACTGTTTATTGCATAAATATTTAATGTAATCCAATTTTACCAAAAAAAAATTAAATACCGCCCGGGACTGTATTTGAACCGGCATAATCGTGAAACCACAAAACCCTGAAACTGCTCGTGATATCTTGACAACGGAGTCCGCCAATACCGTCTTCGCATCGCGTTATCCCCCTGTATTCATCCCGCCGGGGAAGTCATATCATTCGCCGTTCTTCCCCTCCTTTTCGTCTTTTTTATCCTTATCCTTCTCTTCCTTTTCATCGCCCGCGTTTTTCTCGTCCTTGTCATTGACGACGAATGAAAAATATTTCCTGCCCTTTTCGGGATACGTAAACTCGATTCCCTCCTGCGGGATGCTGAAAAGAAAATAATACTCCACTCTCCTTTTGGGTTTTAATAGCGACGGGGCGAATGTTGCCGTATACGTGTTCCGGTCGCCTGTCATTTCGACGACAAACGCCTCGCCTGATTCCTTTTCCACCAGGTATTTCAGATACACCGTCATTCCCGAAGGAATTCTATTGACACTGATTTCGGCCCGGACAGACTGATTGGGACGGACTTCGCGAATTTCCTCGAACGTCACCCCCGAAAGGACCGCTTCTTCTATCCGTTCGACCGTCACCTCGAACGGCCTGGCGGCGCCGTTTTCCGGCAGGGTGACGGAAATGTCGCCCGGAAAACGGTGTTCCGTGACCGTGAAATAATACCGGGAATACCCCTTCCTCACCTCTTCTTTCGGGATGACCGCTTTCCATTCGTTCCCCGTTTTCGAAGCGTCCGCCGTCCGGGCGGTGCGCCCGCCTTTTGTGAGGTAATTGAGGATGACAACCGTTTCCGGTTCCGGATTTTTTATCACGACAGAAAGCTTTAGATCACTCAACTCGTCCGCCTTGAGGGGCGGTATATGTTCGATCCGTTTCAGAAGACCGGCGCGGAGTTCTCTTTTCACCTGCTCGTAATCCGGAAGCCGTATTCGCATCGGTCTCTTTTCTCCCGCTTCGGGATAAAAGACGGTGATCTTCCCCACATCGGGATATCGTGAGGTGATCGTAAAATAATAACGGTCGTAACCCTCATACATCTCTTCCGCCGTTATACGGCCGCTGAAGACGTTTCCTTCCCTCAACGTCTCACGCTCCCTGAATTTCCTCCGGTCGCTTTTTCCGATATAAAAGGCGACGTCCGTTGCGGACGGAACTTCGCTGAAGACAAGATCCACCACATAATCCTCAAGCGGATCGATCTCCCCGGGCGAACCGGACGAAACGAGGGCTGCCAGTTGATCCTTTCTGCGGCCGGCCATTTCTTCGAACGTATAAACGGGAAAGGAAAACATTGCACCATTATCTCTGGCCACATATTCCACCTTTCCGATATAGTCGGTCCGATCGGTGACGACAAAATAATAGCTGTCGTAACCGTCTTTGAGCGCCTGCGACGACAGGATAGAAGTAAATGCACCGCCCTTCTCCTGCATGGCGGCTTTTCTCATCGGGATCTTTCCGGATGAACCGGCGTAAACAAGGTCGACCACGCAGTCGCTGAGGGAAAGCCGTTTCAGGTAGGAGTTTTCCGGGTATCTGATGTCAACCGATATTTCGAGGTCCTCGAAATCGACGGCTTCGCTCACCGGTTCGTGAAACACGCTTTTCGCCATTTCCGATTCCATGATCGCAAGCATATCGTCCTCCCGGAGTATGCGAAAGCGATAGGGAGTTTCTTCGCCGGAGGAGGGAACCGTTACTTCGATCGTACCCAGGTCCTCATCCTCTTCCCGTATACCGAACCAGTATGAGACCGGTCCGTCTTCGAGGGTTTCTTTTGGAACGATCCCCCTGAAAACGCCAAAGGATTCCCGGCATTCGCTTGTTTTATAAGCGGGATCATCCGCCCCTTTATAGTGCAGGACCACCTCTGTCCCCGATATATCGCGAACGATGAGAGGAAGAACGGCATCCTCAAAAAACGGCATGGAAGGCGGCGGAACAAAAACGACGCCGGCACGCAGCTCCTCGCGCTTCTTTTCACGCGCTGCCCGGTGACTCAGAATACGGACTTTATAGACCTTGCTCGTATGCTCGTCCTTTTCACCCCGGACAATGAAATAATAGGAGAGGATCCCTTCCCGCATGTATTCACCGGGAATCACAAACCGGTATTCATCACCGAACGGGCTAAGGTCGACCTTCTCTTCTTTTTCCATGTCAAGCGAATAAAAAAGGGTACAGGATTCGACTTTATCCGCATTTCCGAACCGTATAACGAGCGGATAGGGTTTCTGCTCAATCCACTCATCCGGAGAGGCGATCCGGTAATTGGCAAGAGACGCACAGGATGCGAACGCCCAGATAATTGAAAATACATATACACTGCGGAAAGCTGTTCTTTTCATCGTATACTCCTTGTTTTGAGATCCCTCAGTAATAACAAAAAATGTCGATTGATGTTACAGTTTTTACGGAAATAACATTGTTTAAGTATCGGGAAAAACGGTTTTCTTCTAAAATCGCGGGTAAACGGTGGATAAACCTTTTCGGAGATATCCGGAAACATTTCATTCCGTTTAAACGGCTTATGGTTCACGGATACAGCGGATATGTATTGAATAACCGGAAGCTTTCCCGACACCCGCTTTGTCACGCCGCGGTTTATAAAACCGCTTGCTTGTAATCGGGATACCTTCCGGGAGAACAATTATCTTTGGATTGAGGCTGTGTGCGGGAAAAACGAACTAATCCTTGATATTATAACGTTTTTTGAAGCGCTCGACCCGTCCGGTTGTATCAATAAGTTTCTGCTTCCCGGTGAAAAAGGGATGGCATTTTGAGCAAATTTCTATCTTGATATCCTTCATTGTGGATCGGGTTTCAATGACATTGCCGCACGCACACGTAATAGTGGTGGGCTCGTATTTTGGATGTATACCTTTTTTCATACGTACCTCCTCTGTTGCAGTAAGATATCTGTTTTTTTCAAAAATGTCCAGTTGTTTTTTACTGTACTCCCGCATTTGTATTCATGGATCGCATAAACGCCTCGTTGGTTTTTGTCTTTTTCATGCGATCGATCAGCAATTCGATAATTTCAATATCATCCATGGGGTTGATCACTTTTCTCAAAATCCACATTTTATTTATTTCTTCTTCCGTAAGCAGCAGCTCTTCCTTCCTTGTACCGGACTTCTTTATATTAATTGCAGGGAAAAGCCGCCTGTCCGAGATCTTTCTGTCCAGATGGATCTCCATATTGCCGGTTCCCTTGAATTCCTCGAAAATCACTTCATCCATCCGGCTCCCCGTATCGATAAGCGCGGTCGCGACAATTGTCAGACTTCCCCCGTTTTCGATATTCCTCGCGGCACCAAAAAACCGCTTTGGGCGGTGCAGGGCATTCGAATCGACGCCGCCCGAAAGTATCTTGCCCGATGTCGGGACGGTCTGATTGTAAGCCCGTGCGAGCCTGGTAATCGAATCGAGAAGAATGACGACATCCCGCTTGTGTTCGACGAGCCGTTTTGCCTTTTCCATGACCATTTCCGCGACCTGGACGTGGCGGGTCGCCTGTTCGTCGAAGGTCGAGGCAACGACTTCACCCTTGACGTTACGCTGCATATCCGTGACTTCTTCCGGCCGTTCATCGATGAGCAGAACAAAAATAAAGACCTCCGGATGGTTTGCCGTAATCGCGTTGGCTATCTTCTGCAGCAGAATGGTTTTTCCCGTTCTCGGCGGAGAAACGATAAGCCCCCGCTGACCTTTCCCGATCGGGCAAAAAAGATCGATAAGCCGCGCCGAAATCTGCTCCGTTACGGTCTCGAGGTGCAGTTTTTCATTCGGATACAGGGGGGTGAGGTTATCGAAGGGTATCCTCGTCTGAGCGATATTCGGATCGTCCATATTTACCGATTCGACACGGAGCATCGCGAAAAAACGTTCGCCGTCTTTGGGGGGCCGTATCTGTCCGGAGACCGTATCACCTGTCCTCAGATTAAAAAGTCGTATCTGTGAGGGTGAAATATAGATATCATCCGGGCCAGGCAGATAACTATAGTTGGGCGATCTCAAAAATCCGTATCCGTCGGGAAGTATCTCCAGTGCTCCGTACGCATGAATTATACCGTTTCGTTCCGTATGCGCTTTCAGTATCGCAAAAATAATCTCCTGTTTTTTCATCGAGAGGAGGGTTTCTTTGCTTATTCCGTAATTCGTCGCGAGTGCACGCAACTCCGGCATACTCGCTCCGGTCAAATCATTGATATTGAGGCGGGCAATAGACTCGTCATTTGCTGAGTATCGATCTTCTTCCCTGAAATCGTGATTTCCACGTTTTATCTCTGATTTTTCAGAGTTGTGGTTGTTATCGACAATCTCATGTTTCTGATTTTCTTCGATTTTTTCAGCATTGTTGTTTGTGTGAGTATCGTCTATCATACCGCCGTCCCCTTTAAAAGTTGTATCATTGTTGTAAAGATTATCACCGACAGTGATTTTCCTGTCATGATTTTCATTGTCGTCATGTTTATTCGAGTTGGAATCCTTGATGAGTTCTACCCGAATTTTCCGCTTTCTTATTGGTTTTTTCGCTGGTGCCATTGCCTTTTTATGATTACCTCCATGATTATACGTCGATTGTGATTCAGAGACTATATATTGTGATTCTCCAATGGATCGTTCATTTGCATTATTCAGGTCATTGCCGGAAAATTCGAGTTCATTCTGGATGACCTCGGATTTATTACGTTCATTATCTGTCATATTATTCTTTTCTCCTGCTTTTTTCCCAAATATCTACTCAACTAATAAACTGTAAGCCCATTAAATAAGACAGGAGGTTGTGCGCTGATTTGGTTTAATCTTATTCGCAGAATCTCTATATAATAATATATTACCACTCAGCCGGTATGTCAAGTACTTCTTCACCGGATAAAATCGATTCTGCTATAAGAAACGCCGCAATCGCGGTTTTTCTCCTTACCGCATCCCTGTTTCCCGTAAAATAAAAAGGCTTTGTTATTTCTTCTTTATTTCTGACAATCACGGAAATCCATACGGTACCGACCGGTTTTTCCGGGGTGCCGCCCCCGGGACCGGCGATGCCTGATACCGCGATACCGACATCCGTTTTCCCCAAAGCCAAAGCACCCGTAGCCATTGCAGAGGCAACCTCACCCGAAACAGCGCCCGCGGCCCGGATGAGAGAATGTCCGACACCCAGTATTTTCTCTTTTGCCTTATTGGAGTACGTGATGAAACCACCCCAAAAAACAGCCGAGCTGCCCGGTATGTCCGTCAGCCATTTCCCCAACAGTCCACCCGTACAGCTTTCCGCGCATACAATACTTTTTTTCCTTTCAATCAACCTGTTCAACAGTAGTACAGGAAGCGAATCGTTCCCTTTCCTTATTCGAATCGGTCCGAATACCCTCCTGATTCTGGTAAATATCGTTTCACGTCGCGACAACGTACTGCCGTACAACGTGAATATGACTCTGTCTTCCGCCAATCTTGTCATCAGACCGACATCACCGGGAAGCGTATGCCGATACGCATCTTCAAGTGACGATTCACCGACCATAAAAGCGGATGCCGAAAGTTCATTACGCTTGTTTTTCGCTTTCATTCGATCGATACCGGATAACACCGGTACGACACTTTCAAGAAACATCGGTTGAAGCTCTGTCGGCGGACCGGGCAAAGCGATTATACGGCACTTCCCTGCCTCTCCCATAAAGCCGCAGGCGGTCCCCCTCGGATTCTCCATGACGGTAAAACCTTCAGGGATTAATGCCTGGCGTTTATTGGATTCAGGCACCCTTCGCCCGTGATACCTTCTTTTTATCTGTTCCCAGAGATCTTCATGAAACAGGAGTTTTTTCCCCGTCACCGTCGAAATACTATCCCTGGTGATATCATCCGATGTCGGACCGAGACCGCCGCTTACGATAATCACATCGTTTTCGGTGACTGCACGCTCCAGTTCATGTTGTACGATATCTTTTTTATCGGGGATCAGCACGATCCTCGATACGGATAATCCCGCCTTTTCAAGCTCCCGGCAAAGAAAAACTGCATGTTTATCCTGAATATGGCCCCTGGTTAATTCAGTACCAAGGCACAGAATCGAGCACCGGTTACCGTCACACACTTTGGGTCGATTGCTTTAATCCTTCCACGCTATTTGAAAAAATCTCGATGTTATTCGGATTTCTGATCATTTCGCATTTGCCGTCAAAAATAACACCGTCCGCTATTTTGAGTTTCGATGTTCTGATGTTTCCGAAGACCTGTCCCGTCGAAAGTATTTCAAGCCGTTCGGTGGCTTCGACATTACCTTTCACGATTCCGCCGATAACGATCGAGCCGACCCGTATGTCCGCCGTTATCGTCGCGCCGCTCTCGATATAGAGAAAACCCTTTGATACGATTTCACCCTGAAAAACTCCGTCGATTTTTAGTGAATCTCTGAAACGCATGATGCCGTTGAAATTCGTTTCCTTGCCGAGTGTCGTTCGTATTTTTTCCTTGACAACAGGTTCGTTATTTTTGGTCATACCTTTTCTATTTTTTCGTCATTGTATAGACACCGTCCCAGTCGGGGGGCGGAGGATTTTCAATATAATTATTACATCGTTCGATATATTTTTTTGAAGGGCCGTCATTCGGATCCACTTCGGCGGCTTTTATAAAATAATTCTTCGCTTCCCTGAACTCCATGAGTTTATAATGTTTGAGTCCTTCAGCAAAGAGTGCAAGCACCTCTTTTTTTTGATCGGAGATCATTCCCGGTCCTCTTCATCCTTCAGGGTCTGCTGATAATCCTTGAAACGTTCGATAAACTGCCTTTCGAGTTCCTCCGGGCTGAGATCTCCTTTTTTGAGATCATTGCCTTTTATCTTGAGATTTTCGATCTTTTCTTCGAGGCCCTGAAATTTCGAGAGAATATCCTCGCCTTTTTCTTTGACAAGTTCATAAAACGAAGCCGACTCGTTTTTATTCGCGGGATCGACATTATTGAGTTTATCGAGAAGTGTTTGAAGCGGTGTTCTCACATAATCGAAAAAGGCCAGGAGCATACCGTTTAACGATTCGGTCACCTCGATTCTTCTTTCCCTGCGTTCGATTTGCAGAGCAAGTTCCCTGTGCCGCATTACCGCCTTGATACGCGCGAGTACTTCCCGAAAGACAAAAGGTTTGGTGATATAATCATCCACACCCAACTCCAATCCCTCGATTTTATCATTGACGCCGTCCATTGCCGAAAACATGATGATCGGAATCGAACTGAAATCCTTGAACTCTTCATCCTGCTTCAGTTTTTTCGTGACATCCCAGCCGGTCAGTTTGGGCATAATATTATCCAATATGATAAGGTCCGGTTCGAACTCCACGACCTTTTCCAGTGCCTCTTCACCGTTAACGGCTTTACCGACCTCAAAACCAAGCTTACTGAGCATCACCTCAAAAAACTCGAGATTGATCGGTTCATCATCGACAATAAGTATTTTTCTTTTCATAGAATTCTCCAGGAGTTTTTACTATTCTCCCAGACTTCTCCTCCTTTGTCAATCATTATTTAATTTTATTATAGCGATTTTCACAAATCCTGCAAGTATCAGAGCGATTGCTGCTATCAATGCGACAATGGCGAACCAGTCTTCCCATTCATTATACAGGGTTGTCGTTTCCGTATAAACGGGCACATCGACGACGACATAATCTTCTGTAAAGGGTTCGAGCCGGTTTTTTATCTCCCCGTCCGGGGTTATCATACAGGTAATCCCAGAATTTGTCGCCCGTACCAAAGACCGTTTGTTTTCGATAGCCCTGAAGACCGCCATCGCCATATGTTGTACCTCGGAAACGACAGATCCCGACCACGAGTCATTTGTCATATTGACCAGGATCCCGGCACCATGGCGTACAAACCGCCGGCACAGATAACCGAATGTATCCTCAAAACAAATGGGGGTGGAAAATTTCACTCCGGCTGCTTCGAAAACCGTATACTCCGTTCCCTTTTCCCAAAAATGGGTATCCGCCTCGATAAGCATCCTGTACATCCAGGGGAGGATATCCTCATACGGAAAATGCTCCGCAAACGGTACGAGATGAATTTTTCTGTATATATCGACAATCTCTGCCCCCCGAAAGAGAATAGCCGCATTATAATCAACCCTTCGCTCCCCGAGGTTCCCCCCCGGCGTCATTACGGTCGCTTTTCTTCCATCGTCGTTTCCGATAACATAAGGAATTGTCTGGGTCTCAAGAAAATCGAGGAGCTTTTTTACGACGATATACGCTTCCCTGTTTTCACGATACCTAAAGTGATAATCAATAGCGGGGACAAAAGCGGTTTCGGACCAGATGATCATTTCCGGTTTTTCGTTTAACGCTTTTGTACTCAATACAATGAGTTTGTCGAGTGTTTCCTCATAGGCATCGTAGTCGTTTTTCCAGGGATCGTTGTTCTGCTGAATAAGGGCCGCCCTCAAGATTCCGGCGCCTTTATTATCAACCGTATCGCATGCTCCATAAACCACACATACCGAAAAGACAATGCCGTACACCGATAATACAGGAATCATCTTTTTGAGAAAAGGAAGAAAAGAGGAAAATCCGTTTTTGAGACCGTTTCCCAGCAAGGCCGATGGGAAAATCACCATCAGGGTAACCCCCCAGATGCCGGTGATTGAAGCGCACCTGGCTAATGGTAAAAACTGATATTGCGTATACCCCAGGATTCCATATGCATAGCCGAGATATCCCTGGGTTCTCAGATATTCATATGCCACCCAGGCAATGGCCTGCAGAATGTATCCGTAATCCGGGAAAAGGGTATCGATAAGCTTGAGAATGGGAAGAAAAACAAAAAAATAGGCGGCATAAATGACGGGCACGACGAAAATCGCGAGCGGATGAAATGTGGCAAGCCAGAAATTGCTTATTGCGTAACAGGCGAAGCCGAAAAGTGCTCCATAAATGAAGACTCTCACCCACCCGCTTCTGTGGACAACAATAAAAAGCGGGCATAACGCGACAAATCCCAGCATACCCCATCCGTCGACGGAAAGAAAACTGGGAAATGAAAGGGCGAAACATAGGGCGGCCAGCATAAGCAGGCCGATCTCAATAGCCGTATTTAAAAGAAAGCGGTAATTCTTCAGGAACGGGAACTTTTTTTCCTGAGCCGGTCTCACTTATCCCCTCATTGGCCAGGCGATTTTTTTGAGTTCCTGACCCGGTCTGAAAATGACAACTCCATGATTTTTGCCCGGAAAAATTTCACCGGTTTTCGGATTTCGTACTTTACTCCGCGCTCTTCGAAGCCGCAATTCAAACGTACCGAATCCTCTTAACTCGATTACCTTATCGTTTGTAATACCCTTTTTCACTTCTTCAAGAAAAAGATCCATGATTGCATGTATCTTTTTCTTGCTGACATCCTTCACGGCTTCAAAAACATTCTCGACGATTTCCGATTTAGTCAGTTTTGATTGAGACACAATTCATCCTTTCCGATTACCCGTTATAACGACGATTCTACGATTTTCTGTTCGTCATTACTATGCGGAAGAGTCTTGATTTTTTTCTCGCAGCATTGTTGACATGGTATATTCCTTTTGATACTGCCCGATCAACAAGGCTGCTATATTCCTTATAGATCTTTAACGCATCTTCTTTTTGATCATTCGCCGCAGCTTCTCTTATTTTGCGTGCCCATGTCTTTATTTTGGATTTGATCATCCTGTTGTGCAATCGTCTGACTTCGCTTTGCTTGTGTCTCTTTATCGCAGATTTGTTTACCTGCACCCTTACTACCTCCAGTTTTAACCTAAAGTATGATATGTATGTTTTATCACGGCCGTATTCCGGCCCTGACGATAAACCTGCCGGCTAATATTATGCGATATGCATTATTATAGCACTAAAAAACCGGTGTCTATATTCACAATATCGTTATGCAGGATATACAAATATCGGCTTTTTGTCAAGTGGCAGCGGTAAAAATAAGCTATTAAAGCACATGTATTTTTGCCAAAACGAAAGGGGAAAAAGAGTGCCTTCCTCCGGAGATCGTTCCTCCGGATATAGTATTCATATATCGAAAAAGTGTTAAAAATTTTTAATACACATTCGGAGTGCTTTCGCCCCTTTTTCCCGCACGATCCTCTGTCCGTCGCAGTTTTTCCAATTCATCCGGCCGACAAATGCCATTTTCCGTAATGATTGCCGTAATATAGGCAGCCGGCGTCACATCAAAGGCGGGATTTCTTGCCGTTATATCCCCGGGCGCGATGGAGACACTCCGTATCACGCCGTCGGCGTCCCTGCCGGTTATTCCGGTTACTTCTTCCTCACTCCGTTCCTCGATCGGGATATGATCCCCGGACGCACACTCCCAATCGATCGTCGAACCGGGTGCCGCTACATAAAAAGGAATATTGTTTTCCTTTGCAAGCACGGCCTTTTCGTATGTCCCGATCTTGTTTGCGACATCTCCGTTTCGTGCAATTCTGTCGCTACCGGTGATTACCATGTCGACCTCACGCCTCCTCATAAAAAAACCGGAGGCATTATCCGCAATGAGGGCGAAAGGTATCTCCTCCTGTTTCAACTCCCAGCTTGTAAGCCGCGCGCCCTGACAGCGCGGCCTGGTTTCATCCACCCAGACGAATACGCGCTTGCCCTCCCGTTTGGCATTGTACACGGGAGAAAGCGCGCTTCCCCAATCGACAAAGGCGAGCCAGCCTGCGTTGCAGTGCGTGAGTATTCGGCAGCCGTCATTAATCAAACCGCTTCCGAGTTTCCCTATTGTACTGCACGAAAAAGCGTCTTCGTCCGCGATAGCGCCGGCTTCTGCGGCCGCTTCTTCACGGATTTCATCGAGAGTCCTGTCGTTCTTTACCGCTTCCCGTATGACATTATACACCCTGTCGACGGCATAAAAAAGATTTTGCGCGGTCGGTCTCGTGTTTCTGATTACGGAAACCGCCTGTTCGATCGCGGACGTGAAATTATCCGCGGGTGCTTCATATGCCGCCTGTGCCATCGCATAGCCGGCAGTTGCACCAATCGCCCCCGCGCCGCGGACGATCATCGAAGATATTGCGTAAGCTGTTTCTTTGTAGGAGGCACAGCGGTGAATCTCGAACCTGTGCGGTATAAGGGGCTGATTGATCATATTGACGACATGATCTTCGAGCCATACGGTTCTATAATGTTTTCCTGCGACAAGCATGGTGGAATAATAGAGACAATCGGCGAAAAAGGCAAGTACTTTTGAAAACAGCCGATACCCCGCACCTTTTTTGAGAAGTCAAAACACCACCCCCAAAGGAAAAACTTCCTTTGAAAGCAGTTTCCTTATGGCAAGGAACAGATACAAACGGACACGATGTCACCGGAATAATCAATAATACCGATATCCGGAAACAGGATATTGAAGAATCATGAAAATCGATATATACTGTTATTCTAAAAAACCTGAATTTCCTGATCGGAAGAGGGATGAAATACGGAACGAATAAATATCTCGGTTTTTTAATCGATGCCGACAACACGATTTTCGATTTCCAGCGGGCCGAACGCGAAGCATTCATGAAGACATGCGAATCGCTTCCGTCTTCCGAACCGGCCTCCGCGCTGTACGATAAATTTACCCATATCAATAAAAATCTCTGGAAGGTGATGGAAAAGAAAAAAATATCAATCGAACAGCTGAAAACGGAGCGCTTTTCCATTCTCGTCAGATTACTTGGTATCAAAGCCGATGCCGGAAAGCTTTCGGAAACGTTCCTTCGGGAACTCTCGAAAAAAACCTATATGCTTCCTCACGCGGTTGAAGTACTCGATTTTCTTTCCCGGCGGGCCATGATCTGCCTTGGTACCAATGGAATCTCGATAGTACAACGGGGACGTATTTCACGGGCTGGAATAGATATTTTTTTTCATGATATTATAGTTTCCGAAGAAATCGGCGTATCAAAACCGGATCCGATGTTTTTCGCCAGGGCCGCCGAAACACTTCATCTATCGCCTCACGAAATACTCTGTGTCGGAGATTCTCCTTCGGCGGATATCGAAGGAGCCCATCGTGCCGGTTTCCATACATGCTGGTATATCGGTACGCCATGTATCTACCCGGCCGACAAAATACAGCCGGATTATATAATAAGTGATCTGCGTGAATTGAGGGATTTTGCACATGAGGTATCCTGAAATAAAGACACCTCAAAAACTATCTTTTTAATAATGTAAATATATCATATTAACTATAGAAAACAGATCAAGACAAATAGATAATTATATTTCTTTATAAAATAAAAAGATAGTTTTCACTTTAGGTGCCCTTGTGGGCTCAAGGAAATGTTTTGTGGTTCTAAAAACCTGCAAAGCAGGTTTTTAGAAATGACTATAAAATGAAAAATATTAAGGTAAACGATACCTTGTATTTTATAACGGAATACGATACAATAAAGAGTGAACGGATTTCCATGAAAGGAAAATAAACGACAGACGGCCACCATGCCGGGATGAATATTATGGAAGTAAAACGAATAGGAAAACACGTTATCAACATCATCATGAAGCAACGGTTTGATATCAACAAGCGCCAAACGTTTGAAAACACGATACGCAATCTACTCAACAGCCAGACAAGAACCATCGCGGTCGACATGGCGGATATCACAAAAATCGATTCTGCGGCGATCAGCTCCCTCATGAAAGCCCATTCACTGGCACAAAACCTGAATATCAACTTCTACCTCTATCATATCCCAAAACATATACGGCTTGTTTTCGAGTCGTCGAATCTGATCACTTATTTCCATATTCTTTCAGAACAGGAGTCACGCGGCTTTTTAACCATCGTCGATTAACCTTCCGGCTACCCAAAACACGGCAACGAATACTGTCCGGCGGGATAAAGCGGTCCCATACTCAAGCGAGGGAAGTAATTTCCCATCGATCGTTTTTTGTGTTTCTTTTTATATTATCAAAATTCACCTTGACGATATTGTCTTTGGAATCTTTGAGCGCGATGGTGCAGGTGAAAAGGTTGACATCGGTGACGGCAAAACTGTTATTGTCATGTATGATTTTCTCACCGGGAGAAGGAAGATTGCTTTTTCGATCTTTATAATACTGGTATTCATATGCGAGGCAACAGAGAAGTCTGCCGCACGCGCCGGATATTTTTAATGAATTGAGTGAAAGGTCCTGTTCTTTCGCCATTTTTATCGAAACGGGTTGCAGCTTGTCGGTAATCGTATTGCAGCAGAACCCCCTGCCGCACATTCCCAATCCGCCAAGCAGTCTTGATTCATCGCGGACACCGATCTGCCTGAGCTCTATTCTGGTCTTGAAAACGGCGACAAGGTCCTTGACGAGCTCGCGAAAATCGACCCGTGCCTCTGCCGTGAAAAAAAAGAGTATTTTGGGCTCGTCCAAAAGATAGTGCGCCGAGACGAGTTTCATCTCGAGTTGATGCTGCTCGATTTTTTCCTTGCAGATGGAAAACGCCTTTTTATCTTTTTCCTTGTTATCTTCATAGAGTTTAAGATCTCTTTCAGTCGCTTTTCTTTGTAATGTAATCACCTGGTTCGTTCCTATTTCAGTGAGATTGGTGACAATCCCCTGTACCCTCCCCAGATCGCGTCCGTAGCGTGTCGGCAGGATGACGAAATCACCTTGTTCGACCTCGAGGTCAGGTCTGCATACACAAAACTCCGTCGCATTCGAATGAACGACTTTAACCCTGTACACTGTTTTACCGTCAAGATCGACAACCGCTTCGGCATTCTCCGTCCCTTTTCCTTTTTCCGATTCTTCAAGCTCCGCATCGGCCTCATCCTTGAGAGCGGTCTCGTTATCGGATTGATCGTCCTTCACCGATGTATGTATGTTATTCTCCGCTTCATCGTGTTTTTCGAGATTAATGTCGGACGGATCCGATTCCTTCCGTGGTATATTTTCATTTTCGTCCGGCTGTTTTTCAATATCATCCATTTATTTTCTCCAAATTTCCTCTATCGTACGAGATCGACGAGTAATCCGTTGATCTCATCGACTTTTTTCAGAATTGCACATTGTTCATGCTGAGTGGAAAGCACTTCCGCAGCAAGATTTTCCAGTTTTTGATCGATAACTGAAATCAGCGTGAAACGTTTTCTTTTCAGGATATTTATCCCCGAAACCTTTTCTTCCACCCCCACCATATGATCCGTTATATACTTGAGGAACCGCTTTACGGAATTGCGATAACTTTTGATATGAGCGAAGGTAGGCGCTTTTTTTAATTTGTCACCCTCTTCATAAATATCATCCAGCATATCCTCGAGGGTTTGGCGTTCCTCTTCCTCTTCACGCGGATGAAAAACCGTTTCATCCGATTCCTTTATGGGATTCAACAATTCGGAAAAATCCTTCTTTTTTACAGGCGGAGATTCGCTTTTCTTTTTTTTCTCCGACCGTCTAAACGTGAACTTATTACCCAGATTATCGATCTTTTCCATAATACCTGTGTATTAATTACAACGAAATAACTTTTTCATCAAGGGGAGGGGGGTAACCCGCATCGTTCTTCTGATATGGTGATTTGTTATTATTATCTTCATTATTCCGATGGTTATCCTGCAATACAGCCCCGCTTCCCTCGTTTTCCGACTCCCTGACTGTCGCGTGCTCTACAATTTTACAATTTCCGTTAAAAATAACGCCGTCCTCGACGATGAGACGCGGTGTCTGAATATTTCCGATGACCATCCCCGTCGAAAGGATAATCACCTTTTCCGTCGAATAAATATCACCGCGGACCATACCGCCGATAACGACGGTTCCGGCGTACATGGTACATTCGACCCTTCCATTGCTGCCGACGAGTACTTTCCCCTTAGTTCTGATGACACCGGAGAAATCCCCGTCTATGCGCAAAAGGCCGTTGAGATCAAACTCCCCTTTGAACCGTGTTCCTTCTCCGATAATGGAATTTATAAGCGTCCCATCAGGAATCAGATTATCTTGCATGTAACACCCTGGCTATTTATATTTTTCTATTAATACATGATCGATATCAAGATATTGCATGGGATCCACCACCTGGATACCCATCCATATCTCATAGTGGAGGTGAGGACCTGTGGATAGACCGGTAGATCCCATATAACCGATAATATCCCCACGGGATATTTTCTGGCCGCGGGTGACGAGGGCCTTCTGAAGATGGCCGTACCTGGTAAAAAATCCGTATTTATGCTGAATCGTTATATAATGTCCGAGCCCGGTGGGATTGTAGTCCACGCCGCGGATTACACCGTTCGCCGTGGCGACAATCGGGGTACCTGAACTCCATGCGATATCGACACCCTTATGAATCCGGAACTTTCCCGTGAGGGGATGTTTCCCCGGACCGAAGATATCGGTAATATTACCGACACGCCGGTCCCTGCCGCCATACACGGGCCACAGATTGGGAATATCGACCAGCAGGTTTTTTTGCTGCAGAAGAACATCCTTGATCTCTTCCAGGGGGGTTATTGCGTTATTAATATAAGCGGTGAGGGTCTGGAGTTCCCAGATTTCATTCTCTCCTTCGAAGTCGCCTTCATAGGGACTCATCGAAGACAGATCTCCCCCTTCACCCTTTTGCTGGAAGGTATTGAAACTTTCTCCTTTGATTACCCCCAGAATATTTTCCATGCTTTTTTTAAAGGTTTTTATCGTCCTGCTGAATTTTTTTATTTCATCCCTGTATCGCTCGAGGTTACGCGTACTCATATCGAGATTGTATGTGAGTTCATCAACCTTTGCTTCCGAACCGGTAAAATATGTTGCCAGATAAAAAAATCCCAGAATAATGACAAACAGGAGAAAAGTCAAAAAAACAAGAGAAAAGACGGAAACATGAAAATTCAATATTTTCTTTTCCGAGTGAGGAATAAACATAACGGTAAAACGCTGTTTCCCTTTTTGGAGAATCATCCTGAAAAAATTGACAATTGCTCCAGCAGTAATTCGCAAGATTTTTATGATTTTTTCAACGATAATTGTTTCTTTCTTTTTAAAATTTTCTGCCGGGGACACGGTAAACTCCTCAACCAAAAGATTTTGACGCTCTTTTTAATTACAGCGACCATACCATAAACATAAATAATTGTCAAATAAAATCTTGACTTATCTATTTTATTTGTGATATTATGATAATAATCCATTATAGGTTTATTTTTATAATATTACCAGCATTTTTTAAAATAAGCGTTGCGTAATTTAGAAAAATGGACAATACTGGAGAAAGTGGATAGAAATAAACCTTAATTGGAGCTATACACGTATCAATTTTAATAAATAGTGGAGTAATATGAAATTCTTCGATACTCACGCCCATATAGGGCTTATTAATGAAGACCCTATTGAACAACTCATCATCGTTCAGGAAGCAAAACAGGAAAACGTTGACGGTATTGTCAGCATATCCAATAATCTGAGAGATTTTTTCCAGATATATGAAAACCTGAAAACGGAAGCCCATATATATCATAGTATCGGCGTTTCTCCTTCAGAAGTTTCGAATCCGGGTGACGATTGGGAGGTAACAATAGAAGAGGGGACAAAGCGGGAAAGGGTCGTCTCCATAGGAGAAATAGGCCTGGATTATTACCATAAGTTCGGTGACAGGGATTCGCAGATCGAACTGTTCATACGGCAACTCGAATTGGCCCAAAAACTCGATTTCCCCGTTATCATCCATAACAGGGAAGCCGGCAATGATGTTCTGGATATCCTCAGAGAAGAACTCCCGCGAAAAGGCGGCATTCTCCATTGCTATTCGGAAGATTTCGAATATGCGAAAAAAGCCCTCGAACTCAACCTCTATATATCGTTCGCGGGCAATGTAACCTACCGGAATGCAAAAAACCTCCACGAAACGGCAAAGAAAATGCCATTGGACCGGATGCTTATTGAAACCGAATCTCCCTTTATGGTTCCGTCGGCGTACAGGGGCAAGCGAAACAGACCTTCCTATATTATCGAAACGGCAAAATTCATCGCCCAGCTTCGTAACGAGGAACTCGAGCCGGTAACGGAAACTCTGTATCAAAACAGCCTGAACTTCTTTGGAATCACCGCGTAACCCGGGAAAGACATACGCCGATATTCCTCAACGGCCCGTACTGCATCCGATAGCGCTTCCCGGATTGACGATTCCCGGTAATATCTTCTCTGCCCCTATGGCCGGTTATACGGACGCCGCGTTTCGTTCCGTCTGCATCGACAAGGGGGTATTTTTCACCTGGACGGAAATGGTATCAGCGGAAGCACTCTCGCGAAAAAACGAAAAGACCCTCACCCTCTGCAATCGTGCGGAAAACGAGATTTATTTCGGTATCCAATTGTTTACCTCCTCGGCAACGCCCATAGCACAAGCGGTCCGTGAAATTATCGGTCTCGCCCCATCAATAATCGACCTCAACTGCGGCTGTTCCATTCCAAAAATAGTAAAATCGGGTTCCGGTGCCGCCCTGCTCCGGAATCCGCGGCTAATCGGGAAGATCATCCGCACCATGAAGAATGAGACCGATATTCCCCTTTCGATCAAAATCAGGTCCGGATGGAACGAGGCGTCACTCAATTACCTCGAAGTCTGCGCCGCCGCAACAGAAGCCGGGGTCTCACTCGTCACCCTGCATCCGAGAACCGCGGTCGAAGTATTCAAGGCAAAAGCCAGATGGGAGCATCTTGCCATACTCAAACGGGAAAGCGACATTCCCGTCATCGGCTCTGGCGACCTATTCACACCGGATGATGCGTGCCGGATGCTCGCAACGACAGGATGCGACGGGGTCATGATCGCCCGGGGTGCAATCGGCAATCCCTTTATTTTCACCGAAATCCGCGACCTCCTGACAAAAGGAACATATGAATCCGATATTTCCGCGGAAGAAAGACTCGGATGCGCCATCGATCATCTTCGGCGCGCCGTAAGGAGCAAAGGAGAGGCGAAGGCGTGCATTGAGATGCGCAAGCACTTTTGCGCTTACACCAGGGGGCTTCCCGATTCCTCGGCGATCAGGCAGTCGTGCGTCAGAGCAAAAAGCCTGAAAGAGTATGAAGGTATCGTGAAATCGTATTTACACCGCGGGCGGGAGTTGCCTGAATGATCACGGTCAAGGCCCGATTTCACCATGAAACGTGACGCGAAGTAACCGCACATAATCTCCCCTTTTTATTTCTCCGTTTCCGTGATATAATCGAATCCGTCACAAACGCCGGGAACCGGAGGGAGAATCGATGAAAAGGCCATGTTTTATCCTTATATTGACGCTTTGGGCGGTAAGTTTTCTTTCCGCGAATGTCGTCTCCTATATGCCGGGCGCGTGGGGCACACTTACCCCCTTCAGGCAGTATGACCTTGCAATGACCTATGAAAAGATCGTAATCGACGCATATCTCGGTGCGGATAATTTCAATCCCGACGATCCCCTCCCCCCTATCCCGTACCTCTATCTAGAATACCGATGTACCTACCGCTATAAAAACACGGGAAAGCGGTCGAATTTCTGGCTCGGGTTTCCGGTCCGGTACGGATACTATCTTTTTTATGGCTTAAAACCATCAAATCCGCTTTTCACAGAATGCCGCATAACGGTCGACGGTAAAAAAGTCCCGTACGGAAAATACATTCACGGAATCAACAGCGAGTTGCAGATGATCGATTATGACGAGGTCTACGGGTTCGAGGCGGAAATCGGGAAAGGGGAAGAGAAGACAATCGATGTCTTTTACACGAATATCGTTTATTTCAGGGAGTCTGTAGATACTGAAAGTTCGGTACAGTATATATTGAAAAGCGCACATGCCCTTACCGCTCCCATCGGCAGAGCGGATATCGATATACGTTTTCATTTTACCGACAAGGTGCTGAACGTCCCGGAATCCCCGGGCGCCTACACCGTAAAATCATCCGCAGGCCCGCCCTATACTGTTTTTTCCTGGGATCTGAAAGATTTTATACCTGAAAATGATATCCGTATAGATTTCTCTGATTTTTCATTTAACGAAAAAAAGAAAGGACGCCCCGGCGGTTATTTCGAAGAAAACCTCAAAGAGGAACAATCGATCGGTGCTTATTGTGAATATATTTACATGGTAGCGGAAAAAAGTTGTCCGGCTTTTGGATTTTTTAATTCCGAAATTGAAAAGAAGTCGTCATGGGGAGAATCCGGACTAAACAAGAACATGGTCGACAATGCACTCAGGGATTACTATTCCAGGAAGCTTGCCGATCCTTCGTTGTCGAATCTCTTTACCGGTTTTATCCTCGGAGACATCCGGAAAAATCCCGGCCGTTCACCGTCCGGTAATCTCGTCGATAAAGCGTATGCGAGACTCGAAAGAGAAACAAACGAGGAATATAAAAGGGAAACGGACAAAATGAACCGGATCATTTCGGCATTGAAAAACAATCCGATGCAGGAACGGTTGATCCGCAAGGCTTCCCTTCTGCTTCGAGCTTCTCCTTTTAGCGGCTTTATCCTCGACCGCGACGGCGGGTTTCAATTCCGGAACGAGTACCTCATGAAACTCTTCGCTTTATACAATCAAAAAAAATTCGAATCGCTGCTGGCGGATCAAAGACAGGCATTGGAAACCGCTTTCGGAAAAACATTCGACGCCATGCTGCTTTGCGAATGCGAAAACACTAAGGAAATAACCGATTTTTCCATGATGGACAATATCCAGGTTAACATTACCGATATATATCTCGATTATCTTGTCGCCTTGACAAATCTGGTATGGAATAAGAAGGCGGACACCGGTGAAATCAGGAAACTGGAAAAAATACTTCTCTCGTTGCATGATGTGTTGCAGAAAGGTACTCTCACCACAATATTTTCCGAGGCATCAAACGACCTTTCCTCGATTCTTTATATCCTTCTCTTTGAAAAACGCAGTCTGCTTCGGAGGGCTCATTACGCACTGGCAAACTATTATTTTATCAATGGTCATTTTGAAAAGGCCATATCGCACTACAGAACGGGGATCGCTGATTGCGTCACCAGTCCGCTTTTCGATTATCTGACAATCGAAGGGTCTGCCGCGGGTTCTTTACTGCTGTGGGTTGAAGACGACTCGTGGACCTCATCGGGAAATTATTTCGATACCTATAACCGGGAAACTCGATACCGGGCAACGCGTTCCCTCATGAACGGCTCCCCTCCCTTCTGGACGCTCCTTCCTGATCCATATTCCTATACACCGCAGGACATTATCGGCCTTTACACGCCGGAACGGCTTCTTTCACTCCGCCTCGAAAAGTGGGAACACGAAAGGGAGGCGGACGCGCCCTGCTACTACTTTGCCTACAATACGGCATGCGCCTATTCACGTCTCAAAAAAGGGAAAATGGCGCTTCTCTGGCTCGAAGTCGCACTCGGGATGAAACCGTCGCTTTCAATACTCATGATGAAAGACGGGGACCTCGAATATCTGAGGGAAGCATACGGGGAAGAAATGAAAAAACTCGTCGAATGACCGGGATTCTCGACCGCTGCACGGTTTATTCCGTCATTACGAAATATTGGATATTTTTTAGAGGTTCCCTTATATAAAAAAAATTCCACCATATCTCCCCTTTTCGAATTCAACCGGGAAAAGTCCTTGAAAATAGGCCGGACATTTTATAAATTTTACTCAACATCATGAACTTATGGAAATATATCTGGAACCTGCTTTCCAATCTCTTCAACTGGGACCCCAAAGCCGCTGAACAGCGAAAAGAACTGAAAAAAATCCACGCCCGGCTTCAATCGCTATCCCCCCAATACTACCGTCCGCAGACACAACAGGTACTCCCCGGTTTCGCCCGTGTGGTATACGAGTTCGCCCATACCCTTCTGTTTGTACGTTCATTGTTCGAAAAAACGATCCTCCAAAGCGACCAGAAACTGGCCAGACGGTATCACGATTATCTGATCGAGTGCCATCTTCCGGAAGACGAACGGCTGAAACGGCAGTATTTTGAGCACAAGGCACTGTACGGCCGGCTTGTTTCCGCGGTATCGGCGGAGGAGGAAATAAAAAAAATCAATCATGAGTTCAGGGAGTATATAAAGCTTTTCGGCAAGCCCGGGTTCGCGCGTATCGATTTGTCCCTGAATGAATTATACCGATTCGTTACCCTCTGTCAGCATAATTTCGAAAACCTTCTCGCATACTTTTCACCGGATATCGATATCTCACGTAAAAAAGGGAAACCGTCATTCAAACCTGTCCAGGCCTCGAATATCATCCCGGAACTCCTCGACTTCTATTTCATTTCCGCCGATCTGCCGCTTTCCGGAGATATCGAAAAAAATATATTTCTTCTCCTCGACAGGTTAAAACTCAAAGATGGCGACAAAGTTCGAGACAGGATGAAAACGGTTCTGACACGGATCGAATCGATTCAAAAAAGGTACCTGACACAATCGATTCTTCTTTCGCTTCTGCAGGCGATCAAAAGCGATCCTGATTTCACGGCCGAGACAAGCGATGAGAATATCCCTTATATGAAACGATATCTGGATACATTGAACGGCCGGTTTACGAAAAATCTGGATACGGCATTGAAAGAACTCAATGAGAACGCCCTCGTCAAGGATATCAAGGAGCTTTTAAACGGACAACCGCTCGTTCCTATTTTGGGCTATAATGACGATGAATGCGACATGTTACATCGGAACGGACTACCCGCGTTCACTAATGTCAAACCGCTGACTATCCTGAAAAATTTTATCCTCCGGCACTTCGGCCAGACACAGAAATCGGCGATCACGAAGCTTCTCTTCGAGGGCTACTTCGAAGACAGGCAGTTTCGAATAAATCTCTCAGATATTTTCAATGGCTGCAATGAATCCCTTAACAGAATCGCCGATTTTGAAAAATCTATGATCGACGATGCATCAAGTCCCCTTGCCAAAATACACAGCGCCGTGGAAGGCGGAAATCCTGAAGGATCGGACCCTGAGGACCTTGGAATGTTTATCGATGCGATCGATAAGCGGGCCGCCATGATTCTCGAAAAGGAGATCAACCTCTTCAACAGCCTCGCGACCCGCCTCTTTGAGATAATCGGTGACGCCAAACAGAAACATCCTTCTATCGTTAACAATATCAGGGTCATCGGGGGAGACAGCAACAGTGAACTGCTTTCCGGATTAATTGAGAATCATGACCGGATACGAAAACTGATCTCGATTATTCAGAATTTCACGATCATTCATGAAAACGTTAAAAAACTCGCCGAAAGAGAACCATAGACGTCCGTGTATGCCCGGCATTGCTTGACCAAGTGTGTTCTTCCGTGATACAACGATACATGAACCCCATAAACGATCGGCCCGCTCATTACTGCGGTATTACCGGAATAATCTCGGATACACTCGTCAATATGCCGGAACGGCTTTTTTACGCCCTCTTTTCCCTTCAACACAGGGGACAGGAAAGCTGCGGGATCGCCTACCACCGTCACGGCGATATCGTCGTTTACAGGGATCTCGGCATGGTAAGCGGCGTGCTTTCCCATTATCTCGAAGAAGATCACCCTTCGTTTATCGGTATCGGGCATGTTCGATATTCGACCCACGGGGGGAACCGGATCGAAAATGCTCAGCCGGTATCGGCTTCCTGCAACAAGGGTGACATCGCGGTCGCCCATAACGGCAATATCACCAATTCCGAGGAACTCCGCCGTGAACTCTTCAGGGAAGGTTCGATTCTCCAGAGTTCTTCCGACACCGAACTGATCCTTCACCTTATCGCCCGTTCAAGAAAAACCGATTTCAGGGAAGCCCTTCTCGAAACACTGACCCGTCTGGAAGGGGCATTCAGTCTTGTTCTGATACACGACACGAGTCTCATCGCCGCGCGCGATCCCAATGGATTCAGGCCGCTTGTGATGGGCAGGAAAAACGGATTCACTGTTTTCGCATCCGAAACATGCGCCCTTGACATTCTTCGGACGGAATTCGTGCGGGAGGTTAAGCCCGGAGAATGTCTCTTTCTGGATCAGTCCGGGATGAGTCAATCGACCTTCAGACACAGCAAAGGAGAGAGCCGGTGTATATTCGAATTGATCTATTTCGCACGGCCGGATTCCTTTCACTTCGGTCACCACGTTCATTCCGTCAGAAAAAAAATGGGGCAGCTGCTTGCCGAAAGCGACGACATCGGGGGAGATATCGTCTGCGCTGTTCCCGATTCCGGAAACAGCGCCGCCCTGGGGTATTCACTGGCCTCCGGTATTAACCTCGACATCGGTCTGGCTCGAAATCACTATTCGGGAAGAACATTCATACAGCCCGCGCCCTCCCAGCGTGAGTTCGGGGTGAGGATGAAACTACACCCGCTAAAGGATTCGATAGAAAATAAAAAAATTATTCTCGTTGACGATTCGCTCGTACGCGGAACTACCTCACGACTTATCGTCAAGCTGCTCAAGGAAGCCGGGGCAAAAGAGGTCCACCTTCGTCTTTCCGCCCCCGAAATCAGGTACCCTTGCTTTTACGGCATCGACATTCCCACGAGGGAAGAACTCATCTCGAACAGGATGTCCCCGGATGAAATCGCCGGATTTATCGGGGCGAATTCGGTGCGATTCCTTCCCCTCGAATCCCTGAAAAAATGCGTGAACGATCCGGATAATTTCTGCTATGCCTGTTTCAGCGGGAATTATCCTGTCCGGGTCAAAGACCCTGCGATAAGAAGAAAGGAATAGATCATGAAAAATATGATTTCAAGTTACAAAGACGCGGGCGTCGATATCGAAAAAGGAGACAGATTCGCCGATTTTATTAAAACCTATGCCTCAAAAGCGATCCTGAACGGGATCGGGGCCTTTTCCGGCGGTATCGAGCTGGATGTGAAGCGTTATAAAAGGCCCGTTCTCCTCACCACCACCGACGGCGTGGGGACGAAACTGCTCATCGCGCAGCGGCTTGCCTGTTATACGACCATCGGGATCGACCTGGTCGCCATGTGCGTCAATGACCTCATCGTATGCGGCGCCGAACCGCTTCTCTTCCTCGATTATATCGCCTGCGGGCAGATCAGGGAGGATATGCTTCAGGAGGTGATGAAAGGGATTATCCGGGGATGTGAAATCGGACAGGTAAAACTCGCTGGCGGAGAAACGGCGGAAATGCCGGATATGTATAAACCGGGCGATATCGATCTGGCGGGTTTTGCAGTGGGAATTGCAGAAAAGGAAAGGATCCTGCCAAAAAAGAATAAAATGGATGAAGGAGACCTCGTATTCGGACTGCCGTCAAACGGGATTCATTCAAACGGTCTGTCGCTCGCTCGAAAGGTGATCCCCGACAGTGAAAAAGAATTGTGGCAGGACCTCCTCGTCCCGACGAAAATATACACGGAAGAACTGAAAACCCTCATTCCCGCGGGGGGGGTACTCGGCGCGGCGCATATTACCGGGGGCGGGCTTTACGGAAACATCGTGAGGGTGATTCCTGTACACCTTGAACCCGAACTCGATTTCAATTGGGAGGTACCGCATATATTCGAAAAAATCAGAACAAGGGGTAATATCGGTGACGACGAAATGAAACGGGTATTCAATCTCGGTATCGGTATCGCCCTTATCGTAAAAAAAGAGAAAGCGGACATATTGATGCGGTCGGCGAAGACAAAAAAGATTTCCCTGATAAAAATGGGACGGCTTGTCCGGAGGAAAACTCTGCATCGATAAACAATGGAAAAAAAGAAAAAAGAGTGTTTTTTAATATTCACCAATTCCGGCTTATATATTATAGTTTATCACACATGGATTTGGGGAGGGAAAAAGACCTGTTGCCCTGACAGGGGGGGACTGCTATTCCTGATCGAAACCCGTAATCACAGATTATCTGATAACAAAGGAGGCCAAACGTGAAAATTCTTATTCTTGGTTCCGGAGCACGGGAACACGCCCTTGCCTGGATGTTTTCAAAGAGTAAGCGTCTGGCAGGGTTATTTGCCGCACCCGGAAATGCGGGAACATACGAAGTCGGTACCAATCTCGATGTCGATCCGATGGATTTTGATGCGATCCTCAAGGTCTGCAGGGAACACAGGATCAATTATGTCTTTGTCGGCCCGGAAGATCCTCTTGCCGCCGGTGTCGTCGATGTTATCAGGGAAGGCCATATTAACGTCATCGGTCCGCATAAAGAGGCCGCACAACTTGAAGCGAGCAAGACATTCTCGAAAGCCTTTATGCAGCGCCACGGTATTCCGACAGCAGGGGCAAAAACTTTTTCCGATACCGCATCCTTTATCGAATATATCAATTCGTCGGAAGGAAGACTCGTCATAAAAAAAAGCGGCCTTGCCTCAGGGAAAGGGGTACTCGATTCGGACGACAAGGTCCATCTTATCGAGTTCGGCAGTAATATTCTCACCAACGACTCCCTTCTGGTCGAAGAGTTCCTTGAAGGCTATGAGGTCTCGATATTCGCACTTTGTGACGGGGAAAATTTCGTGATCCTCCCCCCATGCTCCGATTTTAAAAAAGCGTATGATTGCGATAAAGGCCCGAATACGGGCGGCATGGGTTCGATCTGTCCCGTTCCGTGGGTCGATCTTTCTCTGAAAGAACGGATAAAACGGGAAATAATCGAGCCGACCTTTGACGGGCTCAGAAAGGATAACCTCATTTATAAAGGTATCCTGTACTTCGGTCTCATGATCACAAAAAACGGCCCGAAATTACTCGAATATAACGTCCGGTTCGGTGATCCCGAAACGCAGGTACTCCTTCCCATGATCAGAACCGACTTCGGTGACGTCACAGAGGCAATAGCCAACACGACACTCGACTCTATTCCGATATCGGAGAATCCTTCATCAGCAGTCGGGGTGGTCGTCGCGAGTGCCGGATATCCGGGTTCATACAGAAAAGAGATACCGGTCCGGCCGATCCGGGAAGTCCCTGAAAAGTCCGCCCTGATTTTCCATGCAACGACGAAAATCGACGAGAACCGGCAGGTTGTCACCGGCGGGGGAAGATGCTTTACCGTTGTCGGTCTTGGAAAGGACACGATCGAAGCGGCTTCCATGGCCTACTCCAACATCGATGCAATCAGCTTCGAAGGCGCCTGGTACAGGAAAGACATCGGAAAAAAATTCTTTATCGACGGGGAATAAACTTCATGAAAGACATTCTTTTCATCATCGGTTCGGAATCGGATCGATCCGCTATTGAACCCGCGCTTGAGTTGAGCGGGCAAAAGGGATTGACTTTTGAACTCCATGTGTATTCGGCGCACCGAAATCTCACCGAACTTCTTCACTTTCTCGAACAGGAGGAAAAAAACTTTCGTCTTGTCGTCGCGGCGGCGGGACTCTCGGCGGCCCTTCCCGGGGTCGTCGCATCAAAGGTGTCCTGTCCGGTTATCGGCGTCCCCCTTACGGCGGGGCCGCTTTCCGGAATCGACGCCCTTCTTTCGATTCTTCAACTCCCCAAAGGAATTCCCGTCGCCACCATGGGACTGGGCAAACAGGGAGTGCTGAACGCCGTGCACCTCGCGGAACGGATTATTCGCCGGCCGGAAAATCGCTGATATCCCTATGATATTCCTGAAGTGACTTGACGGGCGGAACCCCCTTCCGGTAGGCCTCGATCCCCTTCGCGGCCGCAAGGGCGGCGGGAATTGTCGTCATGTAGGGAACCTTGTGCTTTACCGCGGATTTACGAATATACGAGTCATCGTACTGACTCAATTTACCCACCGGGGTATTAATAACCAGGTTGATCTCCCCGTTTTTAATCGCATCCACGATATTCGGCCTGCCTTCATGGAGTTTGAGGATCTTTTCGCACTCGATACCGTGTGCTTTCAGAAAATCATGGGTCCCTCCCGTTGCAAGAATCCTGAAACCGAGTTGCTTAAACCGCCTTCCCACTTCGAGTGCCTGTTCCCTTTCCCTTTTCGATATACTGATAAGGACGGTTCCGTTTTCCGGCAGCCCGCTTTTCGCCGCGTCCTGTGCCTTGTAAAAGGCGAACGAAAACGAGTCCGCGATGCCCAGGACCTCGCCGGTCGAGCGCATTTCAGGACCCAGCACCGGGTCGACTTCGGGAAACATATTAAAGGGAAAGACGGCTTCTTTTACCCCGTAATGGGGGATATCCCGCTTTTGCAGCCCGAGTTCGACAAGCTTTCTGCCGAGCATCAATAATGTCGCGATACGCGCCATCTGAACATTACAGACCTTTGAGACGAGGGGAACGGTCCGTGATGCGCGCGGATTCGCCTCGAGCACATACACCGTATCCTTTGCGATCGCATACTGGATATTCATCAGCCCGACGACCTTTAATTCACGGGCAATCCTCGTCGTATAGCGGCAAATCGTATCGATATGCTTCCGGGGGATACTGACGGGCGGAATCACGCACGCCGAATCTCCGGAATGAATACCGGCAAGCTCGATATGTTCCATGACCGCGGGAACAAAAGCTTCTTCTCCGTCGGAAAGAGCGTCCGCTTCCGCCTCGACGGCGTTTTCCAGAAACTTGTCGATGAGGATCGGCCTGTCGGGCGTCACATCGACCGCGGCCGTGACATAGGTCTCGAGCATCTCACTGTCATAAACGACTTCCATACCCCGTCCGCCGAGGACATACGACGGGCGTACCATAAGGGGATATCCGATCCGTTCAGCGACCTCAAGCGCTTCTTCAAGCGTGCTTGCCATTCCGGATTCGGGCATCGGGATATTCATTTCCTCCATCATTTTCCTGAACCGGTCCCTGTCTTCGGCAAGGTCGATAATCGATGGTTGGGTTCCAAGGATGTTCACCCCTTCCGCCGCGAGGTCCTGGGCCAGGTTGAGCGGTGTCTGCCCGCCGAACTGGACGATAACACCCTCCGGTTTTTCTTTTTGATAGATCGCCAATACGTCTTCAAGGGTAAGCGGTTCGAAGTAAAGTTTGTCCGAAGTGTCATAATCGGTGGAGACCGTCTCCGGATTGCAGTTGACCATAATCGTCTCGAGTCCTTCGTCACGCAAAGCAAAAGCCGCGTGAACGCAGCAATAGTCGAACTCGATTCCCTGCCCGATCCTGTTGGGTCCGCCGCCGAGAATCATCACCTTTTTTCTGTCGCTGCTTCCCGTTTTGTCGGGACCATTATAGGTGGAATAGTAGTACGCCGCGTTTTCCACACCACTGACCGGAACCGGTTCCCAGCCTTCCACAATACCAAGCGAGATACGCTTTTCACGGATTTTTTTTTCAGTAACACCGAGCAGCTTTGCCAGGTACCTGTCCGCGAATCCGTCCTTTTTCGCCTGTACCAGCAAATCGTCGGGGGGAAGCCCTCCTTGATACTTGAGAATCTCTTCCTCGCGATCGACCAGTTCTTTCATCTGCCGGATGAACCACGACTTGATATATGTTTTTTTATTCAATTCTTCGACTGTCGCGCCCTTCCTGAGTGCCTCATACATGATAAACTGCCGTTCGCTTGTCGGTTCTTTCAGCATCTGCATCAATTCTTCAAGGGACCGTTTGTTAAAATCCTTTGCGAAGCCCAATCCATACCTCCCGATCTCCAGAGACCGGATCGATTTCTGAAAGGCTTCCTTGTAATTCTTGCCGATACTCATGACCTCACCGACCGCCCGCATCTGTGTACCCAGTTTGTCTTCAGCGTCCCTGAATTTTTCGAACGCCCACCTGGCGAACTTGACTACTACGTAATCCCCCGACGGTGTGTATTTTTCAAGGGTACCGTCCCGCCAGTAGGGAATTTCGTCCATGGTAAGCCCGCCCGCCAGTTTCGACGATACAAGCGCGATCGGGAAACCCGTCGCCTTTGAAGCGAGTGCCGACGAACGGGAGGTTCTGGGGTTTATCTCGATGACGACCACACGGCCGGTCAAAGGATCGTGCGCGAACTGTATGTTCGTCCCCCCGATCACTCTGATCGCTTCGACTATTTTGTATGAATATTCCTGCAGTTTTTTCTGAAGAGCCGGATCGATGGTGAGCATCGGCGCAGTGCAGTAGGAATCGCCGGTATGCACCCCCATCGCGTCAACGTTCTCGATAAAGCAGACCGTGATCATCTGGTTTTTCGCGTCCCGTACGACCTCGAGTTCGAGTTCCTCCCACCCGAGTACGGACTCCTCGACCAGAATCTGACCGATCAGACTGGCCGCGATCCCCCTGCTTGCAACGACACGCAGTTCATCCACATTATAGACAAGCCCCCCGCCGGTCCCGCCGAGTGTGTAGGCCGGCCTGATCACCACCGGGTATTTCAGGCGGGCGGCCACCGCTTCAGCTTCTTCGACACTGTATACTGCCGTGCTTTCCGGCATATCGATCCCGAGACGGTTCATCGTTTCCTTGAACGCGGTTCTGTCTTCGCCGCGCTTGATCGCATCGACCTCGACGCCGATCACCTTCACCCCGTATTTTTCGAGTACCCCGGCCTTTGCCAGCTCGGATGAAAGGTTGAGCCCGGATTGACCGCCGAGATTCGGCAACAGGGCATCTGGGCGTTCCTTTTCGATGATTTTCGTCATTGATTCGAGCGTAAGGGGTTCAATATAGGTGACATCCGCCATTCCCGGATCAGTCATAATCGTGGCGGGATTCGAATTGACGAGCACAATCTCATAACCGAGTCCCCTCAGAGCCTTGCACGCCTGGGTTCCCGAATAATCAAACTCACACGCCTGCCCGATAATGATCGGCCCCGAGCCGATAATCATAACTTTCCTGATATCATTTCTGCGAGACATATTCCAGCTTCCTCCTGCACCCTTTATACCCTATGCCCGCATTAAGTGCAAGGGGGAGGCACACCTCTGATTTGATGCATGCACCAATAATATTACACATATGGAATTATAATCCCGGGTACACAATGCAAATGAAAGGATATATTTCCGGAAACGGCAGCACCGCTTGATAAAAACACCGCCTCCAAAGCAGGAGGTTTGATTATGTTAGTCAAACGTTTATTGACCTTAAAGTGACTGTATTTTTATATCATCATATACTTTTCCAGTATTTTAGCGAGATCGGTTCTTCGAAAAGGTTTACATATACTCGCCGTAAATCCATATTTTTCAGGATTCTTCATTATAGGATCATCTGCATATCCACTTACAACAATAACAGGAATCCCGGCATTTAATGTTCGTATTTCCTTGATAATATCTTTTCCTCCCATACCACCCGGCACAGTAAGGTCCAGAATTAATCCGGTTATATTTCGTTTTGCATTGGTTTCATTAATAAAAAACTCCAATGCCTCTCTGCCGTTATGTGCACATACGACGGAATATCCGAATGTTTCAAGCATGCCCGCAATAACTTCCGTGACAACTTCCTGATCGTCCATGACAATCATTGTGCCGCTTCCCGTATGGTCGACATCGGTTGCATCAATTGAAAAACCGGCCGTTTCTGTGAGTGCGGGCAGATAAATATGGAATGTACTGCCTTTGTCTATGACAGACTCGACATCAATTGTACCGCCGTGGCGCTTGATAATCGAGTAACAAATTGAAAGACCTATTCCATGACCTTGTAATTTCGTACTAAAAAAAGGATCGAATATAAAAGGTAATATTTTTTTCGAGATTCCAACACCATAATCCTTGATTGAGAATTTAACATAGTCTCCTTTTAACCGCAGATGAACGTCATCATCGCCTAAAGTGATATTTCGAGCCGATATTTCGATCGTTCCGCCTTGAGGCATAGCCTGCTGCGCATTGATAACGATATTGTTGACAACCTGAAAAATCTGATTGATGTCAATATTACACATCCATAGCGTTTCAGGCATATCGATATGACACGAAACATTCGATCCGCTAAGCCCGAATTGCGCAGCTTCCTCAATAAACCGGAATATTGATGTCGGTTTTTTTACAGGAGCGCCGCCCTTTGCGAATGTAATCAATTGCCGCGTGAGGCTGCGCGCTATCTCTATGGTATTCATTGCTTTGGAAAGATACTGATTGACGATACTGTCTGTCGATTTTAAGATTGCCAAATCGATATATCCAAAAATACCGCCCATGAGGTTATTAAAATCGTGGGCGATGCCGCCTGCCAGCAAGCCGAGTGATTCAAGTTTTTGATTCCGTTGGGAACTCTCAAGTAATTTTTGTTTTTCGGTAATATCCCGAAATACCAAAATCACGCCGATAATCTCATTGGCCTTGTTTCTAATCGGTGCGGCACTGTCTGAGATAATCCGCTCTCTGCCGCTTTTTGAAATAATGACTGTATGATTTTCAAGTTCGATGACTTTTCCGGTTGACAGTACTCTATCTACCGGATTTTCATGAGGTTCACGGGTTTTCTCACATATTATATTAAACACGTCGGCCAGTGGTCTTCCCCGTGCTTCATTTTGGGTCCATCCACACAGTTCTTCTGCGATAACATTCATTATCTCAATATTGCCGCATGCATCGGTTGCGATGACACCGTCACCGATGCTTCGAAGAGTGACGGACAGCCTTTCCCGTTCGGCCTCGATAAAGGCGGCAGTCATTTTACGTTCAGTAATATCTCTTATATTACACTGGATCACATAATGCTGATTCTCCTGATAAACGTTACTTACAAACTCGACATCGATTTTTTTTCCGTTTGCTGTCTCCAGGGGCATGTCTTCATAACGGATGTATTTATTCTTTTTCAATGTAATAAAATTATCCTTGTTTGCGATAATATCCTTGAAAAATCCGATATCCCAGATTCTTTTATTGACAAGCTGTTCGAATGAGTAATCCAATAAATCAATTAAAAATGGATTTGCATCGATTATTTGCCCGGTTTCTGCATCGAGAATGAGTATTCCATCCTTTGCCGTTTCGAAAAGCCGCCTGTATTTTAGCTCCGAAGCGCATAATGCCTCTTGTGTCTTTTTTAAATTATCTGATTCAGAGAAATTATCCATTTTTATTTACTCCTCCTTTTCTCATTTTTTATAGCAGGGCGAGGAAAGTTAGGTATAATTCACTGTATCTTGTCATACCTGGATGATAATAAACATCAGGAAGTTCAGCGTTCAACTCGACAAACCTCATATTAAGTTTATTGCATAACCCAATATTTTTCAATATATAATTATTTTATACTTGAAACCGGTCCCAAAGAGAACGAAAAGCGGAAATACAAACAGAACGGAAAAGTCAGGATACTATTCCATATCGCTGGAAAAAGGCCGGTATTCCCTGAACTCTATTTTCAGAGTTGCTTTTGACGGAAGACCGTTTGCATGAATATCCCGGTAGTGCTCCGATATACTTTCAATCACAACATGATAGGAGATTCTTCCCCATGTAAAAACAAGAAGCGGGGGTACATTGAGGGATTCTCCGATTGTCATCAAATCTGAAATCTGTTTTGTCCGGAACCTGATATCCTCCGCGGCATCCGTACTTTCAAAGTACAGACATACTTTTACGACGGTCGTCTCCGGTCCGTTAAACGCTTGATGAATATCATATGAATCAGCGGAGCGGTATGCCGCATAGTTGTTTTTTCGTTCGATCCTGAAACTGCGGGGGTCAAATTTAACCGGTATAATGATGTCGTTTTCCGGCATGAAATAGCCGATTGCCCCAACGGACAGCATATCGCCTGAGCATATATCCGGACATTGCCTTTCACATGCAAGACAATATGCCACCATCGTCATAATGACGATTATAGGAAATACTATTTGTTTCATAACGACACCCTGTATTTATTATTATATTATTTCAGACATCGTTTTTCAACCACACGTCAAAACAAACAAAAAAAGCGCGCCCCGAAAGACGCGCCTGATATGTTTCTTTTTACAATCGACCCTTAATATGCCGGACCCAGTTCCGGATCGATTTTAAGCAATACCCGGCCCAGCATTTCCGCAGTTTCAACACGGAAAAGGCCCATGACCATTTCGTAATGGTCTTCGACGCTTTGCAGTTGGGAACAGATCATTACTTCGGTTTCGAGATACTCGCCCACTTCAGCAACGGCATCGAGGTCTTCCGCATAATCCGTCATCTCGAGATCCAGGCTGTCGAGAATCGTCTCCAAATCATCTTCAATCATGGTGACGGTGTCTTTTTCATCGAGTGAACCTTCAAGCAGCCCGGTGAAATATTCCTCTTCCACTCCGTATTCGCCGTGTACGCCCACGACCGGAAGACAGGGAATCACCGTTCCTTCTTCGATGGCAAGGCTCGAGTAATCGATCAGCTGATCGACCGCCATATCGAACAATTTGGCGAGTGTTTCTTCCTTTGTTTCTTCATCGATTTTGACCGCCTCAAAATATGCTTCCTCCTTTTCCTCGGACTCGTCGGTGAGGTGGCTCAATTCCTCTTCCGCGAAATGTATGAGAATCGATTCGAGAGTATCGGTTTCGAAGTCGTCTCCCGTGTGATGGCTGACGCTGCCGGGCACGCCGCCTTCACTCGGCCCCGTTTCACCATAGGTGAGAAAGATAAACTTGCCGCAGGTGTACTGGGAGATCTGGCGGAGGACGTATTCGCCGCCGAGTTCGAGCCCCCCCGCCCCGACGCTGAAAAACTTGATGCCCGCCTCATGTGCGTCCCGCGCCGCATCCACGTATCGGTAGGTTTCATCTTCATACAGCTTGGGGCCGGCGTCGGTGATGATCCACCCCAGCCTGATCCCGTCTTCATTCCAGTCGATCTCATGCATCGCTTCTTCGAGGGCCTGTTCGAGATTCTCCTGCTTGTCGCCGCCGCCCCTGGCTGTCACCTGACTCAATTCGGTCTGAAACAGATCGAGGTTATCGGTCAGGGGGACGACCTGCGTCAAATAGGTCGTTTGGGCATCATCCCGGTCTCTGAAAAGCACCATACCGAAACGGACAAGCGGATTCGAGGGGAGGGTGCTGAGATGCTGGTTGATAAGCTCGATGGTGGTTTTGAGCTGGTTGATCTCTTCTCCCATACTGCCCGTGGTATCGAGGACAAAAAGCATATCGAGCGGAACATTGTCGTAGGCCGGCCTGTCGAAATCAAAAACCACGTCGATATTCCGTACACCGTCTCGCTCGACATTCATTTCCTTTGTCTGAAACCGGAAGGTCACTTTCACGATATAATTTTCGTCATCACCGTATTCGGCGGGGAAAAACATGAAGGTCCCGTCCGCGTACGAGGTCCCTTCACAGATGAGTTCTTCCAGTTCATTAAATACTTCGATCCCGGCATTGGACAGGGATTCGCCGTTTATATCCTGTATATGGAAAATGATTCTTTCATATATTTTGAGTTCGTAATGTTTTACACTGCTGTATTCATCAAGAAAACTCAGGAAGCTGTTGAACTCTTCATTGTCGTCGGCGTAGCCCGCCTCGAGCCCGGATTCACCGGAAGAAGGCGCCGAGGTAATCACCGGGGCACTCGTCACACCCGGAGGCAATGTCGCCGACGGCGCTCCCGTTGCAGACGGGGGATTCGTCACGCCGGGAAGCGATGTCGTGGCAGGGGCGCTTGTACCAACCGCTGTCGGTAGCGGCGTTGCCGGTGCGACGGAGGTCGTTGACGGCGGATTCGTGGGTGTTCCATCGGCGGGAAAAGAGGAGATCATCCCGACATAGTACTGGGCGATCAATAAGCTGTCGATGATGCTGGCGGCACCGTCGCCATTGACATCCGCCGCCGCGGCATCGAAATTGGACAGCGGAAGACCCACCGAATATTGTGCGGTCAACAGGGCATCGACGATGTTCACCGTCCCGTCGTTATTGACATCGCCTGTGACCGCGAACACTGCCGGCCCCAGGACCAGAATACATAAAACCGATAGCAACTTTTTCATAATCATACTCCTTTTTTATTAAATTGCCTTGTCAATTTCCCGTTTGCATCATTGTGAATGCTCATTATACCATAATTCAAAAGAAATTGATATATTTATTTTGCAATAATTATGCCAATTATGGTCAATTCCCATCCGGCTGCGAAAAAAAAAAGAGCAGCGGGTACTGCCGCTAACATACGTTCCTGTAAAAAGATAGAAGGAATTATGAACGTCATTCGACCGCTTCTAAAAAAATACGCCGATTCTCCCCGGGCAGTTACCGAAAGCGTTATTGCACCACCGCAAACCGGTGCGGTCGGCGCATCCAGAAACAAATTTATTTCTTTATATTGGAAGGAGATAATCAACATTGCATCCGTGCAATCGATTATGCGTTTTCGAGAATAGAGCGTAAACATCCACCATCATTGGAGAGAATACTCATCCGGATGACGTCTGTTCGTTTCTCCTAGAATCTGAAAATCGAACCGATTGTGATGAAAATGGTATCATGATACTGAAAAACCGGAATGCCCGCGTCCTTCGCCTCCGTATCGAGCATGCCGTAAAAACTGATATAGCGCGCTTCGATCGAAACACCGATTCGCGTGCTGAAATAATAATCGAGCCGGCCGTAGAGATACATTCCCAGCAATGACTGCAGGTACAACGCCTTTGTCCAGCTCTCCCCCGGGTCGGTGGTATAGAAAAAGTCGGCCGCCCCGAACGCGAAGGGGGTCCCCTCGAAAATAAACAAAAACGAAGGCATCTCGAATGACAGGCCGACAACCGGGGCGACCATTGAACGCAAAAAGGCAACCGGATCTTCCTCCGTGTACTCGACTTCCCGGGTATCATTCATGTTGCTGATATATGCTATGCCCGCCGAAACGGTCACGGGTGTGAAAACGGGAAGCTTTAGCCGTCCGGCAAGTCCCATGAGACTCAGTTCCGTTGAAAAACCGAATTCAAACGACATATCGAAATAACGGCTTCGAATTCCCGCTGAAATGAACGCGCCCAGATCAGTCCCGGACATATCGGCCGTTTTTTCGTCGAGAACGGGATTCGCGTACACCTCCGGCCCGCTTCCGGTGAAGGTATTCGGATACTGGGAGCTGTTCGTATATACTCCCAGCCCACCGAACTTTATCTCTGTATATTCGTAGTATTTGAACGGGGAAGAAGCCGACTGCGCGCTTTCAAGAATCGATACCAGATAGACGGCCAATGCCGTTCCCGCGATGATTCCGCAGTCCAGCAGGTTGCCGCTTATTTTATAGTCGAGCACGTATTTATAAAACTCGTCATATTCACCGGCGTCCCTTGTATCGACCTCATTCAGGTAATTGTACAGAAAGAGGCCTCCCCCCGCCAATCCCATAAATGTCATGGCGCTTATCCCGAGTCCCGTTGTTTCGTATTTGTTGTAAAATTGTCCGCCTCCGGGGATGAGCGCCCAGGTAAGCGCCTCACCCGGATCGGTCGTCTTTCTGGGGATTTTCCCCCCTTCGAGCATATCTTCCACTTCGACGATTTTTTCCAGTTCCCGTTCCACGGTGATCTGCCTGCCTTCGGTAAGCCTTATTTTACCCGCGTAGGAACGGTGACCGGGATACCGCATCTCCGCCGAATATATCCCCGGTTTGAAATCTTCCATAGTAACGGGCGTGATACCGACAAACTCGCCGTTGATATACGCCTTGGCCCCTTCCGGAATCGACGTGAAGGTAATGCTCGCGGCACGCCCGTTTTCCGGTTCGAGTTGGTTTGTACTTTTTCTGACGACCATTCCATTGGCGATCTCTTTCACTCTCCGGACGGCCGTACATCTGCTTGCCTCCCTGTCAACGGAGGATATTTTCAGGTACGCGACATCCTTTTCTTCACGCAGCAGGATATTACCCCGTTTATCCTTGACCAGCTCAACATCGAATACCTCAAGATGATCTCCTTCCCGCAGCCCGACATCGATGCCAAGGTTGATATAGACATCATCACCCTCGATTAAAACGACTTCCCCCACAATGCTGATCGTTCCCGCGACCTTCCCGGCTATCGCATGACAGGTCTTTCTTATTTCATCGTCATTCGCGATATCCATGCTTTCCGCTATCTCAACCGACCCCGTTTCCACATCGACCATCCTGATATTCAACACGTACTGCACGAATTTGCCCTCGAATTTTGCCAGACTGCCCAGCAATATCTTTTTCACGTTGAGCATCCTGCCGAATTTAACCGCGTCGCCGGCATTCGTGAGGCCCGAAAGCTGCAATTCCTGTTCACCGAGTACGTGCAACAGATCCTTCCGTTCCACGACTTTGAATACCGGAAGCTTGATAAACTCGACACGAAGCAGCTCGCTGACAGTCAGGGCCTTGTCCGGGAGTATCCCGATCGGTTCCATATCCATAATGGCGACCGGAATACCTCCCGGAAAAAGAAAGAATGACACCGTCGAAAGAAACAACACAAAGAGATATCGTTTCATATCATGTTCTCCTTACACACACTTATCCGAAATGTCTTTACCCGGAAAAATGAATAAAACAGATGAAAAGTTCGGATCATATAAGCCATATTGATTAATCTTATTATAAGTGAAAATGATTTGCAAATAAAAAAAGAAAAAACCGGGGACGGAGGTTAGGAAATCAATGACGGCCCGGCAATAACGAGGCGGGGAAAAAATGTGACAAAGATTGACCGGGGTTGTTACTTACCGATCCCTGAAACATACACATAATAATCTTCGATAAACCCGAAGTACTCCCGCCTGTAGACGCAATAGACCTCAAGGGTATAGCGCCTCCCCTTTTTCAGCACACCCGGATCTCCTCCTTTGATACCGGCCAGCCGGAAAAACGGCCCGGAACGGCTCGAACCGTCAACATCGAGGAGGGAACCGTAAGCGTATTCGTTTCCCACGGTGACGAAAATATTCTTTTTTTCCGCGGGAAAGACGGGTCCGTAACCATCGTCCGGCGGCAGATGCCCCTCCCCGGGCAGAGAGGTAACCGGATCGGGATAGTCTTCCGGCTTCATCGCCTGAAAACGGCCGAGTTCTTTTCGCAGCTCCGCTATTCTCGCCCCGAATATCTCTGCATTCCCTTCTGGCCCGAGTCCACCTTCCGCCGCCTCGAGCTTCTTTTCGTATCCGCCTATCTCCAACTGAAGCGCGGTGATCGTCGCTTCGAGGAGCGCCGCTTTCAACCCCGTCCCGCTTCCGCCGGTATCGACACAGCACACGATGAACCCCAGAAAAACAAGAACGGCGGCAAAAACAGGTATTCCTTTCATCACCCGCCTCCTTCAAAAAAACCTGCCGCCCGGGGAAACACCGGATTGGCGATCGAGACGGTGTACGTTCCTTTGAGCCCGAGGTCTTTTTCCAGATCGAACTCGATGACCGCCCCTTCGGGGAAAAAGCCCTTGCACTCGTCCGGGACGACACGTTCAATGGAAAGCCCGTAATGGGGAACCTTCTCCGAGACCCCCGCTTCCCGGTGAACATTCACGCGGAAATCGGCTTTCGTCGTGCACCCGCCGGAGGCGGCGATAAATCGAAGCATGCCGTCTTCGACGGTGAGGTTGAAAAGAATGACCGGTCCCAGCTCCCGCTGCCCGTATACAGCCCGAAGCCCCCCGCCGTTTTTTTCACTGCCGGAAGCTTCGGACTGCGGCATGGCAAAGAGAGAAGGGAAAATCAGTATACCAATAAAAAACGCGATCAACGTCTTTGACTGCCTCATTTCACTGCCCCCTTTGCACTTATTAAAAGTAACGCGAAACCGGAAACGGGTGTAACGGTAATCCTGCGTTACCGGATGAAGAATTTCCCTCAAGAATGTTTATTCCGGAGGAGTATACGTAAAAAACTCCTCGCTTTCACCTTCACAGTATACCGTAAATATCGATCCCGATTTGACACCGTCTCCGGAGAGAGACATGCTGTTTACGGCTTGTACATATACATACGCCCCAAACATATCGGTTTCGGCTAAGGTATCTGCCGGGATATCGTGGGTACGCGAGGCTCCCGACTTTTCGGCGGTATAGGAATCATCACCTTCCTGAAGATCACCCGGCCATATCTCGACGATAAATTTCTGCGGATCTGTTTCCGTCCAAGTCCATGCGACCTCGATTGCCTGGGTAATATCATATTCGCCTTCTCCTCCACTTCCGCCCCCATCATACGGATCGGTGACAACGGGTAAAGCGGCAGGCATCGTGAGGGTTTCGGTCAGGTCGACCGTATCGATTTCGATGGAAAGCGTAACGGTTTCGCCGGGAAAAATACCGATATCCGACGATGCGTAATACCATAATCCGTTAAATTCGAGGTCGACATCATTGATCGTGACGGCCGCATCGTCGGGGAAATCGAAGAGCCCCTTCATGATGGCGACCTGAATCGTCTCGCCAAAATCATCCAGTTTCACCGAAGCGTCGATAATGTAGCTGGACTCCTGCTCGCACCCCCCCAAAACGAAAAGGCCCGCGAGTGTTACAAAGACTAAAAAAATCATACTGCCCCGTTGCATATGTTCCTCCTTAAAAAAGATATTGCGAAATGAAGTATAGTATATTCAGTCCGGCATTGCAAAGAGAAAAGCATATTTCAGTATATATAAAGAGGGGAAACGGGCCGGCCCGCCTACGCCGCCTTTCAATGTCAAAATCAGTCTTTCTCCTGGGATTTTCGGGCTGTCACATATTCAGCGAATATGCCATCTATATGCCCGCGACAAACCTCCCGTACGCTTCGGCGGACATGAG
>JAFGHO010000089.1 GCA_016930085.1 Spirochaetales bacterium | reverse complement strand
TTCACTCATATTTTATCATTTGTGAGTATTCTTGTCTTTTATTTTTCTATATTATAAGCATTTATTGGTGCGAAAGTTGAGTTAATAATATTATTTCCAGAAGATATTATACGAATTATAAAGACATCCAGTTTTTTAATATTGCACCAACATTCCCGTCGCCGCGTAATCCGTTCTTTACCGGGTAATCCGTAGTAACCCCAATACTATAATCGAACCCGATCACGCCGCGCGAAGAAAAAAAAGCAACTCCCACAACAACCTGACAAAAAAAGCGGATAATATCAGATCTCACCTGATACCCTGCCGCCGTCACATCCGCAGTGCCCCGGTAATTTTATTGACAAACAACATGACGGTAGTTATCAGCATGGAGAAAGAGATGACGATATACGGTATCAATCCGTTGATGAATTGCTGCCGTGCCGGCAGTTTGTAGTGAATGGTATAGCAGACCATGCCGGCGGCAAGACAAATAAAAGCACATATGAGCGATACGGTAAACTGCGGCAAGGAAAACCACCCGAGACGGTAAAACGCGTAGATGCAGCCGGCTTCAATTCCCGCCCAGAGGACGATAAAAAAAATCTCGGAGGTAAACCTGCGGTGAAAGACGATTGAAGTTATCAAAAGCGATATGATAAAAAAGGCGATACTGATGAGGACGATATGCTGAATTTTAAATTGCCCGGTGATTTGATTCGCAATAGTGAAGAGGGTGTATGCCAGCAGTACGGCGCCGGCAATACCCAGGAGGAGGGAAACAATAATGAAGAGTTGTGACGGTATATGAGGTTCGTCTGTGTTCCTGTAATAATTGAGCACCCAGTGTATGGAATAAAAAACGCCGGAGAATATAAAGAGGATATGGCCGGTTATCATTCTCCCGAAAGGTGATGTTATAAATCCGATATCTTCCATGACCGATCGTATCACGTCGGGCGGATTATGTCAAAAGAACAAATGAAATATCGGGATACCATACGGTGGAGACGGATCCCCTTCGGCGTTCACGGAGAAAAAATATACCAGGAACATAACGCGGGCGATATTGTAGACGTCCCCTTCCCGGCGATATGCTACCCCGGCGCCGCCACAGTCAGAACGACAAGGCGTCTGGTGTTTCCTTTCCCCTCGAGCAACAGAAGGGTGGAGCCGTCCTCGGACATGAAGACATTGTTGTGAAGCGGGATGCTCAGTTTTGTCTGAGGTTTCTGGGGGACAAGGATGCAGGGAGATTTCTGAAGGTCGAACCAGACCCAGTCGCTGCCGCCCATATAAAAGAGGTGGTCGCCGTCATAGCTCGCAAACCTGCCGTCGGCGTACGAGGGGATGCTCCATGTCCCCGTCTGGGATGTTCCGAATTTGAGGATGCCTTTTGAACGCCAGTTGAAGGCGATCACCGGACCCTTTTCCTGTGGATGGATGAAGACATAGGAGCCGTCGCCTTTTCCCATGATCACCGGCCCCCCCCTGTCCTGCCACGCGTTGACGCCGGTCATTTTTTCTCCGGTAACCGGATAGTGGCCGAAGCGTTCCACCCACTGGCCGGTAAAGAGATAGGAGCAGGTGTCCTTGCCGCCGGGTCCTGCGCCTTTGTATGAGAAGGTTTTGCCGCTTGCGTTTGTGGTGATCGTTCCGAAGGGGTAATACTGTTCGCCGGAGGATGCCGTCGAATGCAGGGTCATCTTGTTCTCGTTCGGATTGATTTCAATGACGGCGACGCGCACCGGATAGGACCGCGCATGGTCGCTGTCCCCTTTTTTGTGGTAGGGAACGGTGACATAGATGACGGACCCGTCCGTATTCATATCCATGCCGGAGATGCCCCTTGCGCCGTCGATATCCGGGTCCCGGCTTTTGAGAAACTGTTTCAGATCGAATATTTTCGCGCCTCCTGTCACGGACGTCGGTTTGACGATGACGGCCGCCCCCCACGGATCCGCCGGGGTCTTGTTCTTTCCCCCGACATATGCATCGAAGACAACGACCGAACCATTGTGCGATAGCCGAATATATCCTTCGCGGGCGAACCAGGTGTATTGCCCTGCTTTGATCTCCGAGTTTTTCCAGAAAGTGGTCTGCCGCCCCGTTGCGATATCGTAGCGCCTGCCTTCACCCGGCTGTGCGAAATTCGCCTGTATCTGAACGGCGACCTTCCCGTCATAACTCAAGGCGCATGTTATGAGGTTCGAGTCGCCTTCTTTGTAAAATGAGGCGGGAAGCTGGGTGTATTGCAGGACGCTTACTTTGGGAGGTTGTTGTGCGTGGCCCGACGCAATAACACAGGCCAGAAGTAAAAATAACATTGCTATTCGTTTCATTAGTACCTCCTTTCAAAGAATGATGGAACGTCTCCATTAATTATGTTCATAACGGCGGGGGATATCAAGAAAAGATGCGTGGAAAATCGAAATTGATAAAAGATATGATGGCATTAATTCCGAAAATGCGATAGGCTGTCATCATGAAGCATACATCCGACCATTACGCGAAGAAAGCCCGCGATGAAGGATACCCGGCCCGTTCGGTGTATAAACTGGAGGAAATGCAGGCAAAATACCGCATCGTTAAAAAAGGAGACAGGGTACTCGATATCGGATCAGCGCCCGGAAGCTGGAGTCTTTTTGCCCTGAAGCAGGCGGGTCCTGGGGGGCGCGTGGTGGGGGTCGATCCGGCGGAGATGAAACTCGATTCCCGGAACACGGCCGCTTTTCGCTTCATATGCGGCGATATATTTTCTGAAGAGGTCGCGGAGACGATTTCGGGGATGGGGCCGTACACCGCCGTATTGAGTGACGCCGCGCCCTCGACGACGGGAGACAGGATTGTCGATACGGCGCGTTCGTACGAGCTTGCGGCAAGGGTATTCGAGCTCGCCGTTACGGTGTTGGATGAAGGGGGCAATCTCGTGATAAAAATTTTCCAGGGGGGAGACGAACGGACGTTGTACCGGCGTATGGAGGATGAGTTTTCGAGGGTAAAGGCCTTCAAACCCCGTGCTTCGAAAAAGGCCTCCATGGAAATCTATTATATCGGAATCGGGTTTATGGGAAAAAACGATCGATGCCGTCCCGGCTGGGATTAAGGGAATGAAAAAAATATATTGTTCCGTCGCCGGACTCGGCAGGATCGGTTCGAGTCTCGAGGACGACAGGCTTCGTGAAAAGCCCGCGACGCATACGGGCGCGATCGTCGATAATCCCCGCTGCGTGCTTCTTTCGGGGTGTGACGTCGACGGCGAACGCCTGAGGGCTTTCGAAAAGCGGTGGAACTGCCCGAATGTCTTTCTGTCCCTGGATGAGCTGATCGCTTTTCAAAGGCCCGATATCCTCTGTATCGCAACCCCCCCGGCTACACACAGGGAACTGGTCGCGAAAGCGGTCGATGCCGGAATACCGCTTGTGGTCTGTGAAAAGCCGCTTTCGGAAATGATCGGGGAGGCGGAGGAGATTATCGGTATCACATCGGCGTCGGAGACTGTTCTGATGGTGAATCATGAACGGCGGTATTCGCGTGATTACGGCCGGGTAAAAAAGCTGATCGACGGGAAACGGTACGGGGAGGTGCTCGGCGTCCATTGCAGGCTTTTTATGGGTGAAGGGGGGAGTGTGCGCGAGATGCTCTGGGAGGACGGGACGCATATGATCGATATGCTGCGGTTTTTTTCGGGCCGAGAGGTCAGGGTCGACGCTGTGCGGGGTGACATGCGGAAAAAGGGCGGTGAATGTGTCATCATCCTTTACCTGGAAGGCATCCATGCGACAATCGACGCCGCGTGCAACAGGGACCATCTCGTTTTCGAGCTGGACCTCCATTTTCCGAAAGGAATGATAAGAATCGGAAACGGGGTGTATGAGGAATATGAAAGCGTTCCAAGTCCCTATTATGAAAAGATGCGGTCATTGAGGAAAAAAACCGGCCGTTTTTCCGGAAAGACCGGTTATTTCAGCGGCATGCTGGCGGACGCGGTCGCCGTCTTGAATGAAAAGGAAAAGAAGCGGCGGCCTGTTTCCTCGGGTTATGACGGTTATATGGCCGTCAGGGTCATCCATGATATCGTCTCCTTCAGCAAGAGATGAACGCGGCCGATATCGGGAACGGCTCAATTACCATTTTAGATTATTGGACTTTTTCCCGTTAATTAACTATATTATCAGTAATATTTAACGAGAAGGAAGATGAAATACTAATGAATATACGAAAATTGAAAGGAAAGCCGCTTACGCTGACGAATGACGGAAAACTTTCGTTCTTTTTTATCGGTGTTGGAAGCGCGTTTTCAAAACTCCATTACCAGACGAACGCGATAATCATCAAAGGGAAGGATCATCTGCTGATCGATTGCGGGACAAAAACGCCGCAGGCGTTTTACGAACTCGGCATGCCCATTACCGATGTGCGCAACTTCCTCATCACACACTCGCACGCGGACCACATCGGGGGACTCGAAGAGGTCATGCTGATGAACCGGTATATGACGCGGAAGAAACCGTTTATCGTCATCAATGAAGTCTACCAGCACTTTCTCTGGGACAACTCGCTGCGCGGGGGTTCTGGATTCAATGAGGAAGAGGCGGGAAAGTTGTTGAATTTCGCCGATTTTTTCGAGATCATCCGTCCCCGATGGCTTCCCGATTACCCGCGGGAGACGAGCGAAGCGGATGTCGGATCGATAAATATCAAGATTTTCCGTACCATGCACATCCCCGATTCGTCTCTCACCTGGGAGACGGCCTTCTGGTCCAGCGGGCTCATCATCGATAACAAGGTCATGTTTACGAGCGATACGAAATTCGACCGCGATCTTGTCGAGGTCTACGACGCGATTTTCGAGTTCGAACTCATATTCCACGATTGCCAGTTCTTTACCGGTGGTGTTCACGCGTCGATCGAAGAACTGAAGACCCTTCCGGCGCAGTTGAAATCGAAGATGATCCTCATGCATTACGGCGATAACTTCGCCCAGTTCGAAGACAAGATAAAGGAATACGGCTTCGCGGGTCTTGCCAGACAATGGCATTATTATGATATGTAGCCCCGGGCGGGTGACCGCGGCTTACGCGCGGGTGACCGCGGCTTAC
>JAFGHO010000088.1 GCA_016930085.1 Spirochaetales bacterium | reverse complement strand
TCGTCATTCGACCCCGAATGCTCGTCATTCGACCCCGAATGCTCGTCATTCGACCCCGTCCCAACAATAGGTACAGAGTTTTTCCTTTGGCAGACCGATCGCCCCGATGAGATCACCGATGGTCTGGTACCTGAGGGAGGTAAGCTTGAGGCGGCGGCGTATGGATTCGACCATCGCCCCGTATTGCGGGGAACCCGTCCGTGCGTACAGGCCGCAATGCGCGTTTTCGTTCCCTTCGATTTCCTTGATCGCCCGCCGCGCAGCCAGATCGAGATCGCTTCTTGAACGTGAGAAATTGAGGAATTTACAGCCGTAAATAAGCGGGGGACAAGCGGGCCTCATATGTACTTCCTTCGCCCCCGCGTCATACAGACGCTGAATGATATCCTTGAGCTGCGTCCCCCGAACGATCGAATCCTCACAAAAGACGATCCGCTTTCCCATAATGAGTTCGCGAATAGGGATGAGCTTCATCCGTGCGACGAGATCGCGGTACTCCTGGTTTTGGGGCATGAAACTCCGGGGCCACGTGGGCGTATACTTCACATACGGCCGCTGATAGGGAAGCTTTGCCTCGTTCGCATACCCGATCGCGTGACCCGTTCCGGAATCGGGAATTCCGGCGACAATATCAGCCTCGACATTATCGTTTCGGGCGAGCGCGGCGCCGCATCTGTTTCGTACCGCCTCGACATTGATCCCTTCATAATGGGAAGAAGGATAGCCGTAATACACCCACAGAAAAGAGCATATCTGTAATCTGTCGCCCGGCGGGATGCACTGTTCGAATCCTTCCGGGGTGATGAGAACGACCTCCCCGGGACCGCAATATTTTACCGTCTCGTAGTCGAGATTCGGGAAGACGCTTGTTTCAAAACTCACCGCATACGAGGCTTCTTTCCTGCCGATCACAAGCGGCGTCCGTCCGAGGCTGTCCCGTGCCGCATACACCCCTTTTCCCGTCAGGATCAGAAGGGAACATGAACCTTCTATTTTCCGGAAAACATTCCGGATGCCTTCCTCGAACGTCGGTGCTTCATTGATGAGGGTGGCGACGAGTTCAGTCGGATTGATTTCTCCGCCGCTCATTTCCGAAAAATGTGTCGTTCGCTTTTGAAACGAAGAAGACGCCAGATCGGACAGATTCTTGATGGCGCCGACAGTGACGATCGCGTATGTCCCGAGGTGCGAACCGATAATAAGCGGCTGGTCTTCGTAATCGCTGATGATACCGATTCCGGCAGTTCCTTTCATCGTCGCAATACATGATTCGAATTTCGATTTAAACTGTGCGTTCGTTATATCATGGATATGGCGGATGATCTCGCCCCCGTTAAACGTGGCAAGTCCGCCCCTTCTCGTTCCCAGATGCGAGTGATAATCCGTCCCGTAAAAAAGATGCTCGACGCAATCTCTTTTTGATGCAACCCCGAAAAAACCGCCCATAAAAAACCTCCGACTCTCTCTTTTATTATATAACGGGCCGCCATGGCCGGAAGACAACTATATCCAAATATACCATTTTAATCAAGGGATACAATGGTCACCCGTCGTGCGCCTGAAAACCATTCTTAACGCATGATTAGCTGTTTATTAAAAAAATCATATTTTTTCTTTATTTTTTTCCCGTCCGGTCTTGACACACAATATATAGTGTACTAAACTTTGGTAAAATTAAAACCGACACTATATATAGAGTAGGTGATATGGCCGGGTGCCGGTGTGAATTTGAGGGCCGTATTCGTCACATTAACGACTATATCCGGCATTGTATTCATGAAGGTGCGTCGCGGGGCGTGTATGTTTGGCATGATGTGCAGCCGCCCTGCCGTAAAGCGTGTATCCAAAACCTTGAAAAAAAGGGGCTTTCGGAGATGAATCTTTTTCAACCGAAAAACTTTCGGATCTCGGGCGGACGCACCGGCATTAACAGTCTGTTACTTTTTTCCCATACTGTTATTTGTAATAAGCTGAAAGTTGTTTCCATCACCAGTGTGCCCCGGGGCAAAGCCGGAACGGGGCAAACGATTGTCTTGTCCGTCGACAAACGGAGATTTCCGGCTTTTTCGTCATATGAAACGAGGATGTGCGGTGAATAAAAAAGAAAAGCGGTATATAAAAAATGAGATGTCCGTATTGCGAAGCGACTGAAGACAAGGTAATTGAATCGCGAATGCTTGCAAACGGTGAAAGCATACGAAGAAGAAGAGAGTGTCTGAAATGCGGGTACCGTTTCACCTCATATGAGCATATAGAAGAAAAAAAACTTATGGTAGTAAAGCGAGACGGAATAAGACAGGATTTTGAACTGAAAAAACTTGAACGCGGCATTCAGCGCGCGATCGAAAAAAGACCTATTCCTCAAAACGTTGTCGAAGAAATGCTTGTTGAAATCGAAGACGAAGCATTTATGAAGGCAAAAAACACACACGAAATCCCATCGACCGAACTTGGAGAAATGGTGCTGAAACGGTTGTATAAACTCGACAGGGTGGCCTATATACGTTTTGCATCCGTTTACAGAAAATTCGAGAATGTCAGGGAATTCATCAGTGAAATCGAAAAGCTGTCCAAAAAAAGGGAAAGGAGGAAATCATTGAAATGATCAGTCAGGACTGGAAAGAATTCCTTGAAATGAGGAAACCCGACGACGGACAACAGCAGATTATCAAAAAAGTCATCAAGCGTGACGGAAGAATCGAATCGTACGACAGAAATAAAATCGCGCAGGCGATAGGGAAAGCGATCGGTGCGGTGCGTGACGGGGAAAACTCCGAACTTGTCGAACACTGCACGTTACAGGTGGAAAATGTGCTCAAGGAACTCATGTCCAATCGTCATTCCAACTCGGCGCCGGCGATCGAAGAGATTCAGGATATTGTTGAAAACGTACTCATGGAGGAAAAACTGTTCGATATCGCAAAGGCGTATATCATCTACAGGGCGCGGCATGAGGTGATACGCGATACGAAAAAACTCATGCTCGATATCAACAATACGATGGATGGATATTTATGCCAGTCGGACTGGAGGGTGAAGGAGAATGCAAATGTCAACTTCTCTCTGGGAGGCCTCATCCTCCACAATTCGGGCACCATCACGGCGAATTACTGGCTCAAAAACATCTATCCCGAAGAAATCGCCGACGCCCACAGAAACGCGGACTTTCATATTCACGACCTTTCGATGTTCTGCGGTTATTGCGCCGGCTGGTCGCTGCGCCAGCTGATTCAGGAAGGACTTGGCGGGGTACCGGATAAAATAACATCGCGGCCTTCGCGCCACCTCTCTACACTTATATCCCAGGTGGTGAATTTTCTCGGTATCATGCAGAACGAATGGGCGGGGGCACAGGCCCTTTCGAGTTTCGACACCTATCTGGCCCCCTTTGTCAGGAAGGACCACCTTTCCTTTAAAGAAGTGATGCAGTCGATTCAGAGTTTCATTTTCGGCGTCAATACCCCCTCGCGCTGGGGAAGCCAGGCACCGTTCACGAACATCACATTGGACTGGACCGTTCCCGAAGATCTCAAATACATCCCCGCGATTATCGGCGGCGAGGAACAGGATTTCACGTTCGGGGATTGCCAGCCGGAAATGGACATGATCAACAAGGCCTTCATCGAACTTCTTCTCGCCGGCGACGCGAACGGGAGGGGATTCCAGTATCCCATCCCGACGTACAACATCACGCATGACTTCGACTGGGAATCGGACAACACGCGGCTTCTCTTTGAAATGACGGCGAAATACGGTACGCCCTATTTCCAGAATTTCATCAACAGCGACCTCAAACCGGGGGACGTGCGTTCGATGTGCTGCCGACTTCAGCTCGACAAGCGGGAACTCAGAAAACGGGGCGGCGGGCTGTTCGGCGCCGACGAGTTTACCGGATCGATAGGTGTGGTGACCATCAATCTTCCGAGAATCGGTTATCTTTCGAAAGGGCGGAGGGATTTCTTCGAGCGGCTCGATCACTTCATGGACCTCGCGGCTAAATCCCTTCTCATCAAACGGAAAGTGATCAACCGGCTCATGGACAACGGCCTGTTCCCCTACACCCGCAGGTACCTGAAGCATCTCGGAAATCACTTTTCCACCATCGGTATCACGGGCATGAACGAGTGCCTGCTCAATTTCACGGGAAGGGACATCAGCACGGAAGAAGGGAGGTCATTCGCCCTCGAAGTACTCGATTACATGCGTAAACGCCTCGCCGATTACCAGGAAGCGACCGGCGACCTTTTCAATCTGGAGGCGACACCGGCCGAAAGCACGAGCTACCGTCTGGCAAAACACGACCGCGAGCATTTTCCCGATATCATTTCAGGAGGCGAAGACGTCCCCTATTACACCAACTCGACCCAGCTTCCCGTCGGTTTCACGAACGATGTCTTTGAGGCGCTCGATCTGCAGGAAGAACTCCAGATCAAGTACACGGGCGGCACGGTCTTTCACGCCCTCATCGGGGAGGCGATCGATGACTGGAAAACGTGCAGAAATCTCGTTAAAACGCTCGCCTCCCAGTACCGGATTCCCTACTTTACCATTACGCCGACATTTTCCGTTTGTCCGGTACACGGATATCTTTCCGGAGAACATTTCAACTGTCCCCTCTGCAAAGAAGAGGAGAGAGCGGTTATCCTTAAAAAGATTCGTGAGCTCGAAAAAAAGAAGGATAAATTACATCGAAAAAACTAGATAAGGAGATAAAGGAGATGAGAACAATAGAAGATTTGAATAATGAAATTTCAATGCTCCGCGACAGGCTTTCCGAGGTCAAGGGCAGGGAAACTGAAGTATATACACGGATTGTCGGCTACTACCGGTCGATAAAGAACTGGAACAAGGGAAAACGGGAAGAATACAACTACCGCCAACCCTTTTCACTTCCCGCGGACGCCGGAAAGGCCCCTGCGGCAAATTCCGCAAAGGCGGTAAAATTGGCAAAGACAGCTTCGGTCTCCGAACACGTCGCCTGTCTGTAGGCCGCGGACAGTCGTGAAAAGGGCACCGGCTGAGCCAATGATGAGATTCGGTATTCAGAAAACGACACTCATCGATTTCCCGGGAGAAATCGCGGCCACTATTTTCATGCCCGGATGCAACCTCAGATGCCCTTACTGCCACAATCCCGGGCTTGTCGCGGGGTATCGTCCCGCCGGAATATCCGGTATGGTCGGGTGGGAAGATATCGCCTCCTTTCTTGATAAGAGGTGCAGGGTGTTGGGGGGGGTCTGTTTAAGCGGTGGTGAACCCCTCCTTTCCCCTCACCTGGAAAAGCTTATAGACTGTATTCATTCACTCGGCCTCAAAGTCAAGATCGATACCAACGGGACGCTTCCCGAACGGCTCGAATCCATACGGTTCGATTATGTCGCCATGGATATAAAGACCTCGCCCGGCCGGTACCGCCTCCTTTCAGCCGTTGAACAGACCGATTACGGAGAAAGGGTGAAGGAATCTATCGGTATCATCCTGAACTCCGGCGTCCCCCACGAATTCCGGACAACCGTCGCCCCGGGCATCGTAATGGAGGACGACATCGCGGAAATATGCGGGCTCATCAGGGGAACGGACCGCTATGTCCTCGCGCAATTCCGGCCCGGACACACCCTCGATCCGTCCTTCGCGGAAAAACCACCAACCCCGCCGCCGCTCATGCAGGCGATGCGGGACATCGCGGCCCGGGAGGGTATACCGTGCACGCTTCGTTATTCGATAAAAGAAAACGAAGGCGTGAAAGCGCCCGCCGAGTTAACTTGAGAAAAGCGAATTAATGCGGATAATTGCCCGCTTTTTCACATTGAAGCGGTCATAATGTTGAAACCGGCGATCATATCTGTTACGATAGTATCGACATGAGATTTGTATACCGAAACGGCAATTCCATCAAAACCATTATAAACGGAGATGATTATGAAAACAAAACGACTTGGAACATCCGACCTCGACATTACCGTGATCGGGCTCGGGACCTGGGCGATCGGGGGAGGGGCATGGCAGTTCGGGTGGGGGCCCCAGGACGACGATGAATCGATACGAACGATTCACCGGGCGCTCGACCTCGGCATCAACTGGATCGACACCGCCGCGGTCTACGGGATAGGCCGCTCGGAGGAAGTGGTCGGAAAAGCGATAAAGGGCATGAGCGGGCGGCCGTTGATCGCGACAAAGTGCGGAAGGATCGAAGACAAAAACGGCAGGGTGGCCGGCAATCTGAAAAAGGAGAGCGTCAAAAAGGAAGCGGAGGACAGCCTGAAACGGCTCGGCATCGAGACGATCGACCTCTACCAGATACACTGGCCCGACCCGGAGGAAGACATCGAGGAAGGCTGGGAGGCAGTATCGGCATTGATAAAGGAAGGGAAAATACGCTGCGGGGGCGTGTCCAACTTCAATGTGGGTCAGCTCGAACGCATCACGCCGATCCGCCCCCCCGTCTCGCTCCAGCCGCCCTACAGCATGATACGGCGGGGCATCGAAGAGGAAATCATACCGTACTGCGGTAAAAAGAATATCGGGATCGTCTGCTACAGCCCGATGTACAAGGGACTGCTGACCGGAAAGATCGACCGCGAATGGGTCTCGAACATCAAGCCGGACGACCACCGGCGGAACGACCCCCATTTCCGGGAACCTGAACTGTCCGTCAACATGGCCTTTATCGACAACCTCAAGGCCGTCGCCGAAAAACTCGGGACCACCCTCCCCCGCCTCGCCATCGCGTGGGTGAGAAGGCGCCCGGAAGTGACGGCGGCGATCGTGGGAGCGCGCCGTGTCTCCCAGATCGAAGAGACGGTGAAGGCGGCTGAGCTGGAACTCACCCCCGATGTTATCGCGGAAATCGACGGGCTCATCGGGGAACGGGAGAAACGGCTTGCGGATATTGCATGAATGAAAGGGAAGACGGCTTCGGCTTGTGATTATGGAATAAGAGATTTACTACGGATTTCGCGGTAAAGAACGGATGGCGCGGATGAAGCGCAAAAAATACACACGATGATGCCGTTCATGCGATACGTATACGTTAAGACAGAAGTAGAATAAAATAGAAATTAAACTCCATTACATTATTATCTTATCTATCCATGCAGCCTTTTTTTTTCAAAATATACTTGCCAATTACCCGATTTAAAGACTATTATAAAAGAAAATTTATCAAGAGGATTTTTAGCAAAAGACAATGCAGGATATTACGAAACTTGAAAAACGGCTGTGGGAGGCGGCGGACCAGCTTCGCGCCAATTCCAAACTCACACAGACGGAATATTCCATGCCCGTCCTGGGGCTTATCTTCCTCCGGTACGCGTACAACCGTTTCCTGACGGCGCAGGAAGAAATAAAGAAGAACCTCCCGTCACGGGGAGGCAAGACGAGGGCTATTACAAAGGAAGATTATAAAGGAAAGGCGGCCCTCTATCTTCCCGAAAAATCACGTTACGACTACCTTCTCAATCTTCCGCAGGGTGATGATCCTTCTGCGGCCGTCAATGAGGCAATGGAAGCGATCGAAGCGGTGGACGAACAGCTCATGGGCATCCTGCCGAAAGACTACCAGATATTCGACAACGATTTATTAAACCGCCTTTTAAAGATATTCAACGATGAAGCGCTACGGAAGGCGTCCGGCGATGTGTTCGGGCGAATCTATGAATATTTTCTCATGAACTTCGCCATGGCGGGGGCAGGAGAGAAAGGCGAGTTTTTTACTCCCGTTTCACTGGTACAGACGATCGTCAATGTCATCGAACCGAACCACGGCATCGTCTTCGATCCCGCATGCGGTTCCGGGGGAATGTTCGTGCAGACCGGCCATTTTATGCACGTACGGGGAAAGAACCCGCAGCGGGTCCTCACCTTTTACGGGCAGGAAAAGACCGCGACAACGATACGCCTGGCGCGGATGAATCTCGCCGTGCACGGGCTGGAAGGGAAGATCGCCGAGGCAAATACCTTTTATCAGGACGAACACAACCTGTTAAAAAAGGCCGATTTCGTCATGGCGAACCCGCCGTTCAATGTCGACGGGGTTGACGCGGAAAAGGTGAAAGCGGACCCCAGGCTGCCGTTCGGGCTTCCGGGGGTGAACAAGAAAAAGCAGGTGTCGAACGGCAACTACCTCTGGATTTCATACTTTTACAGTTACATGAACGAAACGGGCCGCGCCGGATTCGTCATGTCGAGCCAGGCATCGAGCGCGGGCGGCGGCGAACGGGAAGTACGAAGAAAACTGATCGAGACCGGCGCGGTCGACGCGATGATCGCCATACGGTCAAATTTCTTCTATACCCTTTCCGTTCCCTGCGAACTCTGGTTTCTGAACAATGACAAGCCGGAAGCACGGAGGGACAGCGTGCTCATGATCGACGCACGAAACACATACCGGATGGTAAGCCGGAGGGTCTACGACTTTTCACCCGAACAGCTCAACAACATAACATCCATCGTATGGCTGTACAGGGGCGACACAAAAAAATACCTTTCGCTTATCGAAGCATACTTTAACAGCATGACGTCACACGCACAAGAAACAGAAACAGCTATTAAACAATATCACGATATCATCCGGGAAAAAGAAAATGAAACGGTACAGCGGCTGAAAAAAGAAACGGATGGATGCGCGAATGATATAAGGGCTTTTATTAAAAAAGCGGGGAAGCTCACAACACATGAAGAACAGAAAAAGGCTTATACCGGTTTTTTGCCGGTTACCGAAAGGCTTGCCGAAGCGAGGAAACTGCTCGAAGTATCATTCAAGGCTGCGATCGAAGGACCCGATCAAACCCGCAACAGTAAAAAGCGGAAGGCGGAACTCGAAGAAGCACACGGGAAGGCGCTCGACGCGATCAAGCAGACCCTGTATTTCCACAAGCAGACCGGCTGGCATATAAAGCGTTTTCCGGACGCATCGCTTGCCGATGTTCCGGGGCTTGTGAAGCTTGTGGATACAAAGGAAATAGCGGAAAACGATTACAGCCTGACGCCGGGGCGTTATGTGGGGGTGGCGCCCGAAGAAGAGGACGAGGACTTTGACTTCCACGAGACCATACAGGAGATTCACCGGGAACTGGAACAATTGAACGACGATGCGGTAACATTAGCGGAGATAATCCGGAGCAACTTCGAGGAGCTGGGGATTTAGCCATGACAAAGGAAGAACTTGAGTTTAAATGGATGTCGCCGGAAGAGTTCGGTAAAGTGAGCAAATCCAGAAATCCGATTATCGCATCGCTTTTGGCCAGAACCATTTATGTGGAGAAAATGGGAACGGGGATAAAGCGGATGAGGGACGCGATGAAAGAAGAAGGATTACCGGAACCGGTTTTTGATCAAAGCCCGCATTCATTTTATATTACGTTCAAGGATGATTTTTTTTCCGATATGTCGGAGAAAACGTCGGAGAAAACGTCGGAGAAAATAATTATTCTGTTAAAAGAGACACCATCATTAACAATAGAAGAATTATCATCGAGAATCGGCGTAACCACCCGTTCTATTGAAAGAAACGTAAAGAAATTGCAGGAAAAAGGGCTTCTTAAAAGAATCGGACCGGATAAGGGGGGGTATTGGGAAGTATTATGAAAGCAAAAAAAAAGTCCCCTCAGAGGCTATGTAACACACGGTCACTCAAGGCACGCGGCCTGCTTTCGCTCTCCCGGGACTTGTTGGTATAGTTATATGGCTTGTTTTTAAAAAAGGCAAGCTGTTTTATTGAATTAACAAAAGGAAAAGTAAGGAATTTTAGATGTGAATTGGGAAGAAGTTGAATTGGGAAATATTGCAGAAATTATTCTTGGAGGAACACCTTCAACACAAAATAAAGCATATTGGAATGGCTTAATTCCATGGATTTCCGTTACAGATTTTAAAGATAATAAGCATATAATATCAACTGAAAAAACTATTACAGATATTGGACTTAACAATTCTAACACAAAAATAGTGCCTTCAGGGAGTATTATAATATCTGCAAGAGGTACCGTCGGTAAAATTGTTGTTTGTAAAAAACAAATGGCATTTAATCAATCTTGCTATGCAATATTAAGTAAAAATAATTTATATTGCAGCCAAGATTTTTTATACTATATTTTAAAATCAGCTTCAAATAGACTTAAACAAAATACTCATGGAGCAGTTTTCGATACAATTATTAAAGTAAATCTTGAAAATTTAAAATTGAATCTCCCCACTCTCCCCATCCAGAAAAAAATCGCTTCAATCCTTTCCGCTTACGACGACCTTATCGAGAACAACATTCGGCGTATCGAACTTCTGGAAAAAGCGGCACGGGAGCTCTATAAGGAATGGTTTGTCCGGTTCAGGTTTCCGGGACACGAGAAGGCGAGGTTCAAGGACGGCCTGCCCGAGATGTGGGAGAGGAAGAAGCTGGGGGAGGTTGCTTCTATTATAATGGGACAAAGCCCGAAGTCAATGTATTACAATACAGAAGGTAAAGGGTTGCCATTCCACCAGGGAGTTACCAATTTTGGCAACCGATATGTAAAACATGAAAAATATTCAACTTCCGGAAATAGAATTACATATGATGGAGATATACTTTGTAGTGTAAGAGCACCTGTTGGCAGATTGAATATTGCTCCATCAAAATTAATATTAGGGAGAGGATTGGCAGGGATAAAAAGTAAAAAGAATAATCAATCGTTTTTATATTATCAATTACAGTCATATTTTTTTAAAGAAAATATTATAGGAACAGGAGCTATATTCGCAGCAGTTACGAAAGAACAGATGCATTTCATTGAGATAATTATGCCTACTGAATCTATTATCTCTGCATTTGAAAAGATAACAAATCCAATTGATAAACAGATAAGATACTTAACTGAACAAAACAAGCTGCTAAAACAATCACGCGATCTGTTGCTTCCACGGCTTATGAAGGGGGAGATTGAGGTATGATAAAAAAGTCTGAAAGCGATCACGGTTTTTCTATTTTGTGATAGCTATTTTATCAATTTTGGTTTATAAATATAGTGGAAAGCGGGTAAGCTTATGGCCACGGCAGAGCAATTGAAATCACTCATACAGTCTCATTTCGAACATGATATCGAGCGGTTTAACACTATTGCCCTGCAGGTCGCCGCACACGAGGCAAAGGTCGGGCACACGAATCTCGCTTTTGAAATACGCAATCTGGTCGACAAGTCACGGGAAGAAAAGGCAAGGGTTATCCCGTTCCAGGGAGAACTCAATGATCTGGTCATAGCCGGGACAACCCAGTTTCGCATACCGGATTTAATCATTACCGAAGCACTGAAAAACAGAATCAAAAGAGTGCTGACCGAATACAAAAAACAGGAAAAGCTAAAAAAACACGGCCTTTCACACAGGAGGAAAATACTTCTCTGCGGCCCGCCGGGCACGGGGAAAACCATGACCGCAAAGGTCATCGCCGGAGAACTGCAACTTACTGTTTTTATCATTCTCATGGATAAGCTTGTGACAAAATACATGGGCGAAACGAGCGCAAAATTACGGCAGGTTTTCAAATTTATCGAAAACAGAAAGGGCGTCTATATTTTCGATGAATTCGACGCGATCGGGGCTGAACGGGGAAGGGACAACGATGTCGGGGAGATGAGGCGTGTCCTCAACTCATTTCTGCAATTTATCGAACAGGACAATTCCGACAGCATCATCGTGGCCGCGACGAACAATGTCACGATTCTTGATAATGCATTGTTCAGAAGATTCGACGATGTCCTTCATTACGAATTACCGGGTGACAATGAAATAAAAGACCTTATTACGAACAGGTTGGGTAATTTTATTCTCAGCAATAAAAAAATTGAAAAAGCGGTACAGAGTGCACGTTCATTAAGCCATGCGGAAATATGCGGGGCATGTGACGATGCGATAAAAGAAGCAATTTTAAACGATAAAAATGATGTGAGTGAAAAAAACCTTATCTCTATGATTGAAGAGAGGAAAGATGCTTACGGGAAACGGAGTTAATACCGTCAAATGGCAAAAGAAAAATACCCTCATATATTTTTAACAAATAAAGGACAAACGATTGAGTATGTCTCACCTAAAACAGTCATACCAAAATTAAGAATACCTGTTAGAGATAGAATAATACATGCACAAAGAATCAAAGAAAAGCTCGATAAAGTTTGGAATTATTTCGATAAAAAAAAGGAACAGAGAAAAGCCATATCAATGCCTGATGTAAAGAGCGGCTGTTATATCGATGTTCTCGGTGCTACTGGTGCCGATTTGATTTATAAAAGCCTTGAGAATATAAAATACGGAATAAAACTGTGTAATGTAAAAGAAGAGAATATTGAACAAAACCAACCTGTAAGAGCGACAGTATTCATACCTGAAAATATGAGAGGTTATTTTCTTAAAAAAGTAAAGGAATATGCAGAAAAAACAACTAACAAAGGGAACCCAAAAAACAAAAATCTTGTTGAAAGTATCGAGGACATCAAATTAGCCGTTATCGAATCATTCTGGCAGCCTATCGAAGATATTTCATCTATTCCTTTTGACAGTAAAAAATGGTGTGAAATATGGCTTTCGAGTGACAGGGAAGAAGTATATAATCAATTTAAAATGTTTTGTGATGCAAATGATATAAAATACCAGGATGAAAGAATTGTATTTCCTGAAAAAACAGTATGTATTGCCTTTACAGATAACGCGATACTTAACCTGATTATTGAATCATTTCCCTATCTTGCAGAAATAAGAGCGGCAAAAGAAACGGCGGCATTCTGGATGGAACTTCCAAACATAGAACAGGCTGGATGGGTGGAGAATTTATTAAAAAGGTTAGCGATAGCTGAAAAATCAAAAACATCCATATGCATTCTGGATTCAGGAATAAATAAGGGACATAAACTCATAGAGCCTTTGCTGGATGAGAATGATATGGATTCATGGGATATAACATGGGGCAAAAATGATGATTCAGGCCATGGAACTCTTTTGGCCGGAATTTCGATTTACGGCAGTCTCGAGGAATGCTTGCAAACGAATATTCCTGTTACTATACATCATTCGATTGAAAGCGTAAAAGTGCTTCCGCCAAAAGGAAAGAATCCGAAACATCTCTATGGCGCAATCATAATCCAATCGATAAGTAAAGCAGAAATCAATAATCCAAATCGAAACAGAGTAACCTGTCTTGCTGTTACCGATAAATCAAATATCGATAGAGGGCGTCCGTCCTCATGGTCAGGCGCTATAGATAAACTATCATCAGGAGCAGATGATAATATAAAAAGGCTGATTATATTATGCGCAGGCAATGCTATGACAGAACAGAATATAGACTTTACATATAAATATCCAGATTCGAATATGACAGATTCGATCCATGACCCGGGCCAGTCATGGAATGCGATTACCGTTGGAGCCCATACAGAGAAAGTAAGGATAACGGATCCGGAATTAGAAGAATATACGCCAATTGCTAAAGAGGGAGAATTATCTCCATATAGTACAACTTCAGCTGTCTGGGATAAAAAATGGCCTGTAAAGCCGGATATTGTCATGGAAGGCGGTAATCTGGCACAGGGTAAAGACGGATTTATTTCCAGTTGTGATGATTTAAGTTGTCTTTCCACTTATTTTAAACCGATAGAAAGGCAATTCGGTATTATGAACCAGACAAGCTGTGCGGCCGCAAAGGCATCATGGTTTGCGGCTCAAATAATATCGAGATATCCTGAAGCATGGCCCGAAACAATACGGGCACTCATAGTTCACTCTGCAAACTGGTCGGATGCGATGAAAAAGCAATTTCTATCAAATGAAAATAAAACGGAATATACAAGGCTATTGAAAACGTGCGGGTACGGAATACCTTCTTTTGAGAAAGCAATTGAGTGTACAAGCAATTCACTCACAATGATAGTTCAAAACGAACTACAACCATTCGATAAAAAGAATAACAGCTACAAAACAAAAGATATGCATATCTATGAACTTCCATGGCCCAAAGAAGAATTAATAAGCCTGAAAGAAATCGAAGTGGAATTACGGATGACGTTATCCTATTTTATTGAACCGGGACCGGGTGAAATCGGATGGAAAGACAGGTACAGGTATGCTTCTCACGGACTACGATTCCGCTTGAATAAATCAACAGAAAAATTGAATGATTTTATTAAAAGGATTAATAAGCTTGCCAGAGAAGAAGATGAAGAAAATAAATATTCATCCTCCGATAAATGGTTATTTGGTGCAACAAACAGGGAAAAAGGTTCTATTCATTCGGATATATGGAAGGGAACTGCAATGGATTTGGCATCGTGTAATCTTATAGGGATTTATCCGGTTATCGGATGGTGGCGTGAAAGACAGTATTTACAAAAATGGAACAAAAAGGCGAGATATTCACTTGTCGTATCAATATATTCTCCGAAAGTGGACGTCGATATTTATACACCGGTTAAAATAAAGGTTGAGACACCAGTGGAAATAAAAATACCGAGGTAACCCATGCCCCACGAGTTCTCCGAAGACAGATTAGTCCAGAAAACAACGGCCGATTTTTTCAAGGATAACCTTTATTGGGATTCGATCTACGCGTACAACGATGAAGTTCTAGGAGAAAAAGGAACCCTGGGAAGGATGTCTGAAAAGGAAGTCATCCTCAAACGGTACGTGAAGCAGGCGCTTTCGAAAATAAATCCCGGCTTTCTGGATACCGTCTATGAGAGCGCGGTAAAGGAACTTTCCGAAATAAGCTATACACGATCCGTTATAATCCAGAACAGGGAAAAGTATGACCTCTGCATCAATGGAATTCTGGTAAATTATAAAAACGAAAAAAACGAAACAAAAAGCGTGAGGCTGAAACTATTCGATTTCGACAATCCGGAAAACAATAATTTCCTGGCGGTACGCGAGTTGTGGATACAGGGCCCCCTGTACAGGCGGAGGGCGGATATCGTCGGATTCGTGAACGGCATCCCGCTTCTTTTTATGGAATTGAAGGCGGCCCATAAAAACGTCAGGCGGGCGTATGACGAAAACCTCAGGGATTACATGGACACGATTCCCCATATATTTTACTACAACGCGATGATCATCCTGAGTAACGGGGATGAAGCAAAAACGGGAATCATATTAAGCAGCTATGAACAATATACGGACTGGAAGCGGTTGAAGGAAGAAGAACAGGGAAGCCTCGACTTCGAAATCATGCTTCAGGGTATGTGCAGCAAGGGGCGCTTCATGGACATTGTCGAAAACTTCATTCTCTTTGACGAAACGAGGGGACACTGCGTGAAGATACTCGCGAGAAATCACCAGTACCTTGGCGTAAACAGGGCGGTCGAAGCAATAAGGAAAAGGAAAACACTCGGCGGTAAACTGGGTGTGTTCTGGCACACACAGGGAAGCGGAAAATCGTATTCGATGGTTTTTCTCTGTAAAAAGACCCGTCGAAAGATGACGGGTAATTTCACCTTTCTCATCGTCACCGACAGGGAGGACCTTGAACGACAGATTTACCGGACATTCACGGGGGTGGGCCTTGTAAGAGAAGAAGGGTGCAGGGCTTCAAGCGGCGAGCATTTGAAGGAATTGTTCCGGGAAGACCACACGTTCCTCTTTACCATGATTCACAAATTCAACCGTGAGGTGCCGAAGAACGATCCGTATTCGGAACGAAGCGACATCATCGTTCTTTCCGATGAAAATCACAGGACACAGTACGGGACGTTCGCGCTGAACATGCGGAACGCGATTCCGAACGCCTCGTTTATCGGGTTTACCGGCACCCCCCTCTTCAAAGACGATGAAATAACCAAACGGGTATTCGGCGACTATGTTTCAACCTACGATTTCAAGCGGGCGGTCGACGACGGGGCGACGGTCCCCCTCTATTACGAAAGCAGGGGGGAAAAGCTCAAACTGTCAACGGAACGCATAAACGAAAAAATGGCGGAAGCGCTTGAAGGCGAAATACTCGATGTCGACCGGCAGGCATTGCTCGAAAAAGAACTGGCGCGGGAATACCATATCATGACGGCCGGGAAACGACTCGATGCGATCGCGAAGGATATTGTCGATCATTATACGGACCGGTGGGAAACCGGGAAGGCGATGGTGATTTGTCTCGATAAAATCACCACGGTGAGAATGTACCTGCTTGTCGGGAATTACTGGGAAAGGAAAATCGACGAAACATCCCGATTAATCGATACGGAAAAAGATCCGCAGGAAGTGCCTGCCCTTATAAGAAAAAAGGAATGGATGACGGAAACACAGATGGCGGTGATTCTGAGTGAAGAACAGGGTGAGGTGGACAAGTTCAGAAAATGGAATATCGATATAGAACCACACAGAAGGCTCATAAAAAACGGATTCGATACAACGGACGGTAAACGCATCGATGTCGAAACGGCTTTCAAGAAAGAAGATCACCCCTTCCGTATCGCCTTTGTATGCGCCATGTGGATGACCGGATTTGACGTCAAAAGCCTTTCGACCCTTTATCTGGACAAACCGCTGAAAGCACATACATTAATGCAGGCGATCGCACGGGCGAACAGGGTCAATGAAGGAAAAGAGAACGGACTTATCGTCGATTACTGCGGAATCCTCAAAAACTTGAGGAAAGCCCTTGCCGTCTACGGAAGCGGCAACGAAGCAAAACCTGGAGAAAGTCCGGCGAAACCTGACGGGGAACTGGTTTTATTACTCGCAAAGACGATTGAGGAAACGGTGTCATATCTTAAACGGTTCGGATTCAACCTCAACGATATGCTGACTTCGGACGGATTCGAAAAAATAAAAGCGATACGGGAGGCAAAGGAAGCCATTAATATCAACAATAAAACGAGAAAAGGATTCGAAGTACGGGCACGGGAGGTATTCAAAAAATTCAAGGCGGCAATACACCTGCGGAATGAAATCAAAAAGTACATACGGAAATACAAGGCAATCAACGTAATTTACAGGAAACTGCAGGAGGACCGTGAAAAAGCGGATATTTCATCGATTATAAGGAAGCTTCATGAAGTCGTGGAAAGGAATATCGAACCCCAAAATGCCTCGGAACAGCCCGACAGGATATTCGATATAAGCAAAATAAACTTCGAGCTGTTGAAACAGGAGTTCAAGCAATACCCTTCAAAACACACAATGGCACAGGAACTCATGGCGGCGATAGAGAAAAAAGTACATGCGATGATATGCCGGAATCCCCTGCGCATCAATTTCCAGGAACGTTATGCGGAAATTATTTATGAATACAACCGGGAAAAAGAAAGACAGACCATCGAACAGACATTCGAAGCATTAATCGGTTTTGTCAATGATCTTGATAACGAAGAAAAACGGACAATACGAGAGGGGCTTGACGAAGAGAACCTCGCCCTATTCGATCTATTAATAAAGCCCGGCCTTTCAAAAAAGACGATCGATAAACTCAAAGCGATTGCACAGTCATTGCTGGAAGCTTTGAAAGAGGAGAAATTAAAGATCGACCACTGGAGGGAGAAGGAATCGACGCGCGATGAAGTAAAGGTGTTTATAAAGGATTTTCTCTATGCGGAGGAAACGGGGCTTCCCGTCGATGATTATGAAGAGAAAGAGGTTTACCGTATCGCGGATAATGTTTATGAACATGTGTTCAGGCAGTATGCGTCAGCGACGGAGAGTGTGTACGGTGTAGCGTAATATACAGGAGGTTGAAATGGAGGATATTAAAATACCGGATCATGTAGAAAAAATATTCAAGGAAGAACCATTCATCTTGCATCTATATCCCGGTACAAAAACCAAAACATTCAAATCATTCCGTTCTTTTTACAGATTTTTGCAAAATGAATTGGGGTTTTGGATGAAATATAGAGGCGGAAGAATAAACAAGATAAAGAATAATTTTCAAGCACGTATACACGACTTAGAAAATATCGTCAACACAGAAAATAGAGAACATATTTTACAAATAATTAAAAATAAAATTTTCGAAATGAATAACGAAAATCCCGAACCGGCTTATGTATATTCCGAAACAGAATTCGGAAGTTTTATTATTGAAGTATGTGAGAGTAGAACAAACATAGATTTTATCTGGGAATATCTGTTTCAAAAACAGAAGCAATTCGACTCAAAATTCAATCAACAGCCATCAGCCGGATTTATGCATTACGCGATTCGGGGTTTTCAAATACTCAATAATGAAGCTGTCACGCATACTGATAATACAACAAGAGAATATGAACTAATAATCAAAGAAAATGAAAACAACAGAGATATACTTTCAAATGCAATAGTTGATATAAGAAACAAAAAGGAAGAAATTATTGGAGAATTCTCAACTAAAAGTAAAAATTTGTTAGCAAATGAAGAAAAAAGGTTCAATGAACAATACAAAACAGAAAAAGATAATTTTAAAGAATTGACAAAACAATATCAAGAAAAACTGAGAATAGACGGCCCGGCTTCCTATTGGGAAAAATTCAAAACAAGATATCGATGGGGCGGTGTTATATGGATCGGATTGAGTGTCTGTATGGTTATAGCTATTATCTTTATATCTTTTCATCTATTGGAGAATTTACCCGACCAGCTTTTTACCGGAACAAATATAACAAATTCCAATACGACATTGAGTGAAGAACAGGTTTCAAAAAGCATTTCAATTGAAAATATAATAAGATGGACGATCCTGCTTGCTTTGATTTTTTCCGCATTAATCTTTTTATTGAGATTATTTGTAAAATTAGCATTAAGCGCCTTCCATTTATCACGTGATGCAAATGAACGGCTGCAATTAACCCACCAGTATCTGGCTTTATTGAAAGAAGGTGTTCTTGAAGAAAAGCACAGGGAAATTATATTGCAGTCGCTATTCAGCAGGGCGGAGACCGGTTTATTGAAAGGAGACTCGTCGCCTTCGTTTCCTTCCGGGATTTTAAATCAAATTCTCGATTCAATCGGCGGCAAGCATTAGGTAATACAATAAAAAAACCGGCCCGAAGGCCGGCATCACGACAGCTGGTTAACAAACCGTTTCCATTCAAGGCTGTACGTATTGAAATTGATGAGATAACCGACGGGAAGCCCCGAAAGTTTCAAATAACTGAGAATTTGTGCTTCCATAACCTTCGAAAGCTGCGAAACTGCTTTAAGTTCGAGGATAATTGTATTGTCGACGACAAGGTCCGCGATATAAGCACCGACGTATTCATTTTTGTAGTTCAGCGAATAGATTTTCTGACGTTCGAACGGAACAGCGGCACGTGAAAGCTCGACACAGAACGCGCTTTCATAGACGGATTCCAGCAGACCAGGGCCAAAATGCGAGTGTATGGCGAAAGCCATTCGAATAATTAGATCCGATAGTTCTTTATAGATGAGTTTTGTCATAAGAGACGCCTCCTTAATGCTTTTTCGAGACCAATCAATCTAATTCCGGCCGCCTGTCAAGGTTTGCGGAGCAACACGGAGTGCCCGACCTTGACAGGCGGCCGGAATTAGATTACCATCGTGAGAAAGCATTAAGGAGGCGGCACGTATGGCAAATTTTAAAGCGTTATGGATGTCTTTTTCTACGGAGTACGCGGTAAAAAGCGGATTTCACGGATGAGAAATCAATATTCAGCGATATTCATATATAGTTAGTTTATATTACTTTTTATATTATATTAAAATATATATTTGATGTATAATGTATATTATGTCTACTGTTTTCATAATACTTATAACGTTTTACACTGTTACTATAAACGGAAATAGTTATAAGCACAATTGAACATATATGGGAAAAGCGATTACCGTAAAAACAACAATAAGCCAGCTTATCGATATTATAAAAAAAGAAATCGACAACAGCAAACAGCGTATGTTCAACACCTTTGAAAACGAAAGAACAATAACCTACTGGAATATCGGCAGACACATAAATCAGCACATGCTCAATTATACCGACAGGGCGGACTACGGAGAATACGTGTTTACCAGACTTGCTGAAGAAATCGATATGGGACGCAGCACATTGTATAAAATACTTCAGTTTTATGAAACATATCCGGAAATTGTCTCCGCGCGGAGACAATTGACATGGACCCATTACAGGATACTCCTTACGGTGAGGGATGAAAAAAAAAGAAAAGAATACGAGCGGAGAGTTCTTGAAGAAAAACTGAGTACAAGGGAACTGGAAGACCTCGTCAAAGAAGGAAAAGAGGAAAAAAACAGTAAAAACGGTAACATAGCGGAAAAACGAGGAATACCGTTTCTATACAGGTTAAAAAAAATAAACGATACATTATCCCTTGATCTGGGATTCAGAATATATAAAACGCATACCATGAACGGGTTCAACGAAGACGATATAATCGAAGTAAAAAAGGAAAATAACGTATACCGGTTTTATAAAAAGGAAAATATTAATCCCGGTATATTATTTACCTATCGGGGCAGCATCGAAGAAATAGTCGACGGCGACACCCTCTGGGTGAATATCGATTTGGGATTCGAAATAAGGACAAAACAAAAGCTAAGATTAAGAGGAATAAACGCGGCCGATGTAACGACAGGTGAAGGTAAAAAAGCACAACAATACATAATAAACCAACTTTACGAATGTACATATGTCATTGTAAAAACATACTATCGGGATAAATACAACAGATACCTCGCAGACATTTATTATATAAAGGAGGAAACCGATATCGATGAAATCGCAGAAAAAGGAAATTTCCTGAACAACGAATTATTAACAAAAGGATTGGCAAAAAAATATAAATCATAAAAAATATTTTATAAACCGTTAAGCTTTTAACGGCTTCACTAGCGTCGCCGCGCAATCCGCTCTTCCCCGCGAAATCCGTGGTTACATTATTTAAGAGCTGCCGTTACTTAATAATGACCGTTTATTCTAGATATCTTCGCATTCACTCCCCACGCTCCCCCCTCTCTTCCTTCCGTTCGAGCAGCGTCAGCCTGGGGTAAAACCCGAACTTCCGGTAAAAGGGAAGAACGCTTTCATGCCCGTATGCGACCATTATCCTTTTTCGTACGGCACCGCACGCATCCAGCCACGCGAGGGCGGACGAAACAAGCCGGGCACCGATGCCGCGGCCGCGCCACGGCTCTTTCAGAAACAGCGAATCGATTTCTCCAGCCCCGTCTTCGGAGGCGGTCGCCACACAATACCCCACGTCCTCACCTCCCGCGCTGACGATTTCGATCCGCAGCTCCGAAGGCTTACGCTTATAAAACGCCTCGCACCGGTCCCGAAAGGTACGTGTTCGAAAATAACCGCCGAAATAGACCGATTCCCCGGCATGGAGCCGGTTCAATTCCTTCCATAACGGCTCGATCCTTTTTATCTCATCGATGCCGATGATTTGAGAGGTAATCTCCTTACCGTTCATCGCAACACCCTTTCCCTATAACGGGCGCACCAACAAAAAAGGGAACCCTTGCCGGGTTCCCTCGATTATCCATAATTCGGTTCATCACTGCCGGCCGCACTTAGTACGGGGGCATGCCGCCGCCCATTCCCGGTGCGCCGCCCGGCGCATGGGGCGGTTCCTTTTCGGGAAGATCGGTGATGGTACATTCGGTCGTGAGAAGGAGTCCCGCTATCGATGCCGCATTCTGAAGTGCGCTTCTCGTGACCTTTACCGGATCGATGATGCCGGCCTTGATAAGGTCCGTCCATTCCATTTTCTGTGCGTCGAAACCGATTCCCTGTTTTTCCGTCTTCGCTTTCTCGGCGATGATCGAACCGTCAAGCCCGGCGTTGGTGGCGATCTGCCGGATCGGTTCTTCCAGAGCCCGTGTCACGATCTTGAAACCGACCTTTTCGTCTTCCGTCAGATCGCCGATATTTGCCTTTTCGAGGGCCTGGACCGCTTCGACAAGGGAAAGACCCCCGCCTGAAATAATCCCTTCCTCGACCGCGGCTCGAGTCGCCGAAAGAGCGTCTTCGACACGGTGCTTCTTTTCCTTGAGTTCGACTTCCGTTGCGGCGCCGACATTGATAACGGCAACCCCGCCGGCCAGCTTGGCGAGCCGTTCCTGAAGCTTTTCCTTGTCGTAGTCCGATGTCGTTTCCTCGATCTGCATCTTGATCTGGCCGATCCGCGCCTTGATGTCCTTTTCCGTGCCGCCGCCTTCGATAATCGTCGTGTTCTCCTTGTCGACCTTTATGGTCTTGGCGCGGCCGAGCTGCTTTATTTCCGTATTTTCGAGCTTGAGACCCAGTTCTTCGGAAATGACTTCACCGCCCGTAAGGATCGCGATATCTTCGAGCATCGCCTTTCTTCTGTCGCCGAATCCGGGGGCTTTCACGCCGCACGCATTCAGTGTACCGCGAAGGTTATTGACAACCAGGGTTGCCAGGGCTTCCCCGTCGATGTCTTCAGCGATAATAAGAATCGGCTTACCGCTTTGTGCGATCTTTTCGAGAAGGGGGAGCATGTCTTTCATGCTCGAAATCTTCTTGTCGTGAATGAGAATATACGGATTCTCCATTTCCGTCGTCATCGTTTCCCTGTTGGTAACGAAATATGGAGACAGATACCCGCGATCAAACTGCATACCTTCGACGACATCGAGATCCGTTTCAAGGCTTTTGGATTCCTCGACGGTAATTACCCCGTCTTTTCCGACCTTTTCCATCGAATCCGCGATAAGTTTTCCGATTTCCATATCGTTGTTTGCGGAAATGGCGGCGACCTGGGAAATGGTTTCCTTGTCGCTTACCTCTTTAGCCTTTTTCTTGATATCATCGACGGCGATATCAACGGCCCTGGTGATTCCGCGTTTCAAACCCATGGGATTGATGCCCGCGGCGACACTTTTAAGCCCCTCTTTGATAATCGAATAGGCCAAAACCGTCGCCGTCGTCGTACCGTCACCGGCGACATCATTCGTCTTTGTGGCGACTTCTTTAAGAAGCTGGGCCCCCATATTTTCAAAAGGATCTTCCAGTTCGATCTCTTTGGCAATGGTAACGCCGTCATTGGTGACAGTCGGGGCTCCGAATTTTTTATCGAGAACGACGTTCCTCCCCTTTGGTCCAAGGGTTACCTTGACCGCGTTGGACATTTTTTCCACGCCCGCAAGCAAAGCACGACGGGCGTCTTCGTCAAATTTTAACTGTTTAGCCATTTTTTCACCTCTCTCTCAAATATAATTATTCAATAACTGCCAAAATATCCGACATCTTTATAATCAGATGTTCAACGCCGTCAATTTTCAACTGTGTACCGGCGTATTTATCATACATGATCCTGTCCTTTTCTTTCACCTTGATCGATTCATCATCACCGACGGCAACCACGATACCTTCCTGGGTTTTTTCCTGTGCCGTTTGCGGAATAATAATCCCGCCTTTTGTTTTTTCTTCGCCCTCTTGAATTTTGACAAGGATACGCTCGCCAATAGGTCTGACTTTCATATACTCCTCCTCCTGTAAAAAGTAAGATATAATTTTTTATGGGTTTAGATATTGATGCGTTACGATACCGATTTTTTTTTATTTCGTCAAGAGTATTGGTAATTTTTTTTTATTCGAAAAAGCCGGCTTTGCAGTTTGTCGCGCAGAAGAAGTTTGATATGGTTTATTTATTTTTCCGACAGCATATTCATTTGAACCATAAAAGGACCGTCGGCGATGATGAATGATTTTTCTCGAAAAGAGAATGCACCTCCACTTGACTTTTATCATGATTCAGATAATAACATGAGGGATGGATCAGGATATTTCTCTCCTTATCGGAATGAGATGGAACAATTCCTCAACCGAAGTCATCTGCAGAGAAACGGAACGCTTTTTATCATGGCTTTCCCATACCGGATTCGGGAATGCCTCAAGCGTACACTGGAATATCCCCTGTCATCCCTTTCTCGAAATAAGAACCGGAAACCTCGAAGACCTTATCCGTGAAATTAAATCGAGGACAAGAAATAACGGTGATATTCCGATACCGATGGGATTCAGCGGCAATCTCCACCCCCTTCTTTCACTTGCCGAACTTGAAAAGGAATGCGAGTGGAGTATTGCCAATCCGTGGGAATCCGGAATACAGGACATTTTCGATATACTGCCTGACAGTATCATTCCCGCCCTTGCCGATGTCCAGCGGAAAGAGGCGGCCGATTGTTACAAAAAAGCCGGCTTCCGGACTATCGGTATACCCCTGCAACACCTATCATATCTGCCCCGCACCTTCCGTGACAGTACCACAAGAAACGAACCGATGCCCTTCACCTTTATTACACCGGCCCCGAATATGTTTCATGAATTAAAAAGGGGATTAAAAAAACAAATCGAAGAAGGGCGTTCGACATTTTTCTTCCTGTTTGACTGCTCCCTCATCGAAGAAACCGTGACAATCCCGTTTGACTACGAGCCATTTACAGAGGTAATAAACGAATTGCTCTCAAAACACAAGGCCGCATTCACGACGATCACCGCCCTGGACGATGAGGCGATAAGAAAAATGCATGATCCGGCTCCCTTCAAGGGATTCTCATTCATACCGGATTGCCCGCTTTGGCGGAAAAACGCACAAAGCGCACGGAATGACCGTCATCTCGAAATAAAAACGTCACGGACATACAAGGATATTCTAAGAGAGACGAGTCCCTTCAATCTCGACCATGTGTTGAAAAAACGGATTCAGCCTCACCAGAAATCAATGTTCCCTCCAAAAGAAAGGATAAATGAAGCGAACATGCAGGGCAATGCCGTCCTTTACGGAGAGGCCTTCAGTGTCGCGTTTCTCGAGGGCAGAATACATCATTTTATCATCAACAACAAAAAAATGAATGTCGGGGAGAAAAGCAGGTCATTCATTAATTATGATGATACCGATTATGATTTTCAAAATCTCAGTGCGTTTTCAATTCAGGGCGAACGATCGAGGGGATTACGGGAGTCGCAAAAGATATCAATCGAGGAAACCGGGAAACCGGGAATTCAGCTTACCGACTATTATTTCGTCGACGATTTTCAATACCTCCTCGTCACATCAAAAATAACCTATCCCCTGTTACGGCCCAAAAGCCTCATCGCACAGCTGTCTCCCTTCGAACTGCCGCTTCTCCGATTCACTAAAAACGAGACGATAACCATATATATACATTCGGCATTCTCCATTTCATCGTTTCCCGTACCGCATGAACAGAGAAAAATCATTACGGCCGGAGAACTCTTCGTCGTCGAGGCAAAGGATTACTGTATACTTATCGGATATCCCGAAAAAAAGGGATCGGGTCTCCAGTTTCTGGAATTCCGGGTGGATGATGAAAAAAAAGAGTATATCCTCAAAGCGAATCCATTCGGTACATACATCGCATCCCCCCCGGAATGGTATAACGGGATAACGGAAATTTACACCTTTTATATCGGTGTCGACACGGCTGTCCCGGACGTCCCGCCGGACTTTCCCGCAGGTGTACTGAATGAAATTCCCCGGGATACCGTTTATGTAGCAGCCGACAAACCGCACTGACGGTATATGGAACGTTATCACCCTCACCCGTCTTCCTCATCGGAAGCAAGACCCAAAGAACCGGCGGTATCCCGGTCGGAAATACTCAACGAACCGCCTGAACCGGATTCATCCCGATTTCGATCGGCCAGGGAAAGAGAGCCGGCCTCTCCCTTTCTTCGCAGCTCCCTGATTACGGCGATCGCACTTTTTGCGCAATGGCGGATAACCGGGTTCACAAACATGTCGTCTGCGAGAGGGGCAAGATGTTCTATCGCTTGCAATGTTCCGCATGTACCGAGTGCTTTAATAATGGAGGATTTCAAAACGATATTGTTTGTTTTCAACGCCCCGAGCAAAACCTCATGCGCCCTCGTATCTCCGCATTTCTCGAGTGCTCCCGCAATCGCGGCCTGTAATTCCGCATCCGTTGTACCCAGGAACAACCGGATGAGTTCGTTGACCGCGTCCGACCGTTTTATGCGTACAAGCGCCGAAACCGCCTTGATTTTCAGCGAGACAGGGCCCCCGCGCATCAGCGCGTAAAGCTCGGGAAGTCCCTCTTCACCAAGGCACTCGGCCGCTTTTAATTTTACTTCGGAATGCCTGTGAAAGAGAAGGTTGCGTAACAACTCCTTGAGTGAGGCGTCGACGGAAAAACGAGTACAGTAAATTTCCAGGTACCGCAAAACAACCTCCCATCGCGTCTCTATCCGGAGACAATACAAAAGCCGTTCCCTGACGGACCCGGAGTTTTTGAACCTGTCGTTTGCCTTCAATAACCCCTCGATATGCCCGACAAGCTGTGCTTTATCCATGGTTTTATCCAGAACGGACTTGTTCCTGACGGCGATGACAACATGTATCCCTTTCCTATCGATATTGACAATTCCCTGCTTATGGACGAGCCGGAACAGCGTAAACCTCGTCTCTTCATCCAGCCGGCTCATGATATCGATTTCATCGTCGCTTTCAATATGAAGGTGCGCATCGCATTGTTCGTCATGAGTAAGGATGTCCTCTATGCCGCCGATCCTTGCCATTCTGCCGACCGTATTTTCGTTTGTTATAAAAAAAACGGAAGGATAGGGTTCAGCAGGTCGTATATCGATGGAGACCGTATGTGGTTTCAATGATAAACGATGTCCGATCCGCACTTTGTCGGTTCCGATTTTCCCTTTTACGGAAGATGCCTTGAGGAATCCCGAAAAAACAAACGAAAGCCGGAAATGAGCGGCAATGTCGAAAAGGGTTATGGCTTCTTTTTTGAAAAACCGGTAAAGCGTAACGGCGCCGAAACACAAAAAAGCGGCCGCCCCTGGTAAAATAAATACAATGGCTTCCGGCATTATCCATTACCTTATGTTAAGGAATATCCGCTGTTACTCCCCGTCATTATCCTTGTCGTCGACCCGAATAATTTCGACTTTAACACGGGCTACGAGGGCCGCCAGCGCCCCGAGTGCCGCGAGCACCGGTGCCAGCAGAGTCACCGCCCCCCCGACCGCCACCCCGGCCGTCAAAGGAATTTCTATAAGTACCTCTCCCGTCTCTTTCCTTATAATCAGCTTTCTTATATTTCCCTCTTTGATGAGTTCCTTTACCCGCTCTATCAATTCACTCCCGGCTATCTCGATCTCTTTTTTCCAGTTTCTTTCCTTGTTTTCCGAATTATTTTCCATTCCCGCTCCTTTCTTATCCCACCTTACACCCTCCCATTTTTTACGTCAAGACCGTAAAGAAGGCGGAAAAAAATATACCCCCTTGCCGGCCTTTATCCTCTTTTATATTATTGATATATTATACTAACAAGCAAAGAATTGAGGATGGATATGACAAAAAGAAGACAAAGGGTTTTTATATGCATTGCCTGTATCGCTTTCTGTGCGACCTCGCAGCTTTCCGGTGAGGACTGGCCCAGGTGGCTTGGACCCGACGGAAACAGCATCACAAGCGATTCGGATTTCAATCCGAAAGCCCTCGGAGAAAAACCGGAGGTCCTGTGGGAGATTAACGTCGGGAACGGTTTTTCGCAACTATCAATAACAGACGGACGCGGCTATACATTGGGCAATAATAAACGAAAAGACACCGTCTACTGCATCGATGTGCAGACCGGCAAGACTGTCTGGGAATACACCTATGACGCATCTTCCGGCCAGTATCCGGGTCCCCGTTCGACACCGACCATCGACGGAGAACTCGTTTACACACTCGGCGAACAGGGCCATCTTTACTGTTTCAAGGCAAAAACAGGTGAGGTGGTCTGGGAAAAAAATCTTGTCGATGATTTTTCCGCCATCCCGCCGAGCTGGGGATTCGCGAGCTCGTGCGTGATCGACGGGAACAACCTCCTTATCAATGCCCTCTCGTACGGCCTGGCCCTCGACAAGAGAACGGGAAAAATAGTGTGGGCCAGTCCCAAAGGAGTATGCGGTTATTCAACGCCCGTTTTATACTCGTCCGGAAAAAAAAAGGGGACTCTTATATTCGGAGAAAAAGCCGTTTACGGCGTGGACAGAAAGATCGGGAAACTACTCTGGTCATATCCGTGGTCGACCTCATACAATGTCAACGCGGCCGACCCGCTCTATATCGACGGGAAGGTATTTATCGCCTCCGATTACGGAAACGGCTGTGCCCTGCTTTCAGTGACATCCTCAAAGCCGCAGCTTGTCTATAAAAACGATAAAATGAAAAGCCATTTCAACAGCTTCGTCTATCATGACGGTTATCTCTACGGAAATGACGGTTCACCCGGGAAAGGTACCTTTCGCTGTCTGGAGTTTTCATCGGGAAAGGAAATGTGGAGTAAAAACCTCGGTTTCGGTGCATTAATTGCGGCGAACGGTTATCTCGTCCTTTTTACCGAACGCGGGTATCTGCATATAGCGGAACTCACGCATACTTCATACAAGGAGGTCGCAAAGGCGCGGGTGCTGACTGGCACCTGCTGGACGCCGCCCGTTCTTGCTCACGGGAAGATGTATTGCAGAAACTCACGGGGAAATATCGTCTGTATCGATGTGAGAAAAGAGGATGCCTGAACGGAACAACCGGTTTATCAGCGGTATCAGCGCCTGCCTCACCCTCGCGGCCGGAAGTCTCATTATCGCGGCATGGCTTTCCTTTGAACCTGCTTTCGGGATAGTCAAACATGTTCCGGGCATGGACTCCGGCCCGACTGTCGCTGAAGCCGCGGATGAAACGGTCGATATCGGAAGCAATTTCAGAAAAACGGGCGAAGCGGTCTCGTTTCACCCGGGTTCCTGGCCGCGATTCCGGGGAGAAGACTTCGATAACATAAGCAAAGAGACAATACCGCTCGCTGATAAATGGCCGGAAAAAGGACCGCCGGTCCTCTGGTCCGTCTCTCTGGGTGAAGGACACAGCGGTCCGGCGGTCGGCGGGGGCCGCGTCTATATCCTCGATTATGATGAAGCATCGAGGTCCGACGCCCTGCGCTGTCTTTCCCTTGCCGACGGAAACGAATTATGGCGCCGGTGGTACAGGGTACTGGTCAAAAGGAATCATGGAATGTCCCGCACAATTCCGGCGATTGCCGACGGGGTTGTCGTGACCATAGGTCCCCGCTGTCACGTCATGTGCGTCGATGATGAAAGCGGAGATTTTCTCTGGGGCATCGACCTGGAAAAGGAGTACGGGACGGAAGTACCCATGTGGTATACGGCCCAATGCCCGCTTATCGATAACGGGGTCGCCGTTATCGCGCCCGGAGGGAAATCGCTCCTCATCGGGGTGGATTGCCGGACGGGAAACATCCTCTGGGAGACGCCTAATCCAGACGGATGGCATATGTCCCATTCTTCGATTATGCCGATGAGCATATCCGGGGTCGACATGTACCTTTATTCAAGTCCTGAAGGGTTGACGGCTGTCGGCGCCCGTGGAGAAGAGACGGGGAAGGTCCTCTGGCGGACAAAGGCCACAGAAAACGCGGTCATCGCCCCTTCCCCGGTCGTATTGCCCGGCGGACGTATTTTCGTTACGGCGGGATACGGTGCAGGTTCCATCCTGCTTGAAGTGACAAAAAAGGGGACTGGTTATGAAACCGAAGTACTCGAAAGCTATACCCCCCGCCAATACCTTGCTTCGGAACAGCAGACACCGATTTTCTTTCGGAATCATCTTTTCGGGATTCTTCCCAAAGACGCGGGAAACGACCGCACCCAGTTCGTCTGCTATGATCCGGAAGGGGGAATGGTCTTTAAAAGCGGGAGGGAACACCAGTTCGGTCTCGGTCCGTATATCATTGCGGACGGTAAGTTTTATATCCTTCGGGACGACGGGGTCCTCTTCATGATACGGGCGTTAACGGAAAGATACGAAGAACTCGACGCCGCGAAGCTTCTCGACGGCCGCGACGCATGGGGTCCCCTGGCGATAGCGGGGGGGCTGCTCCTCCTCCGCGATTCGAAAAGGCTCATCTGCATCGACGTACGCGAGTGAATATAACGAAGGGAAAATCATGGACCGGTCAAAGAAAAAATCCCAAACCCCGCTGCTCCCGTTGGCGATGATACTTATAACGGCCGCTTCCGTTTCCGGTTGTTTTAACGAAAAAGGGAACCCGTATGTCAATCCTTATCAATACGACATCGACAACCTCGCGCGGATCGATACGTCCCTTCTCCGTTATAAAGAAACAAACCGTATTCCCGTCCCCTTCGATCGTCCCACGGGGATCGCGGTGGACGGGAATAAGGTTCATGTCACCGGCGACCGGTCCCTCGTTACCATCACGAGTAATGGGGAGGTTTTGCGGCGCATCTCCCTCGACGGACGCCCGACGTGCATCGCGCAGGACGTCGAAGGGGTTATTTATATCGGTATCACCGAACATGTCTCCACATATTCTGCGGATGGAAGCCGTACCGGGGTCTGGGCGTCGCTCGGCAACAAGGCCGTCATCACTTCTATCGCCGCATCGCCGTTATATGTGTTCGTCGCCGATGCCGGAAACAGACATATCTGCCGTTATACGAAAGAGGGAAGACTCCTCGGCCATATCGGCGGATCGACCCCGTCTGAACCGGACGGCTTTCTCATTCCCAGCCCGTACTTCGATGTCGCGACCGCGGGAGACGGCCGGGAAATCTGGGCCGCGAATACGGGAAAGCACAGGATACAACGCTATAAGGCGGAGGGAAAACTCATCTCATCATGGGGTGTCCGTTCGACCGCGATCGAGGGCTTCTGCGGCTGCTGCAATCCCATTCACTTTACCCTGCTTGAAGACGGAAGTTTCGTAACCGCGGAAAAAGGCCTTCCCCGGGTTAAAGTCTATACGCCACAGGGGGATTTCAGGTGTGTCGTGGCCGGACATGAAGATTTTCCTATCGGCTCGACCGGATTCGACCTCGCATCCGGCGATAACGGCGACATTTTCGTCCTGGATCCCGCGGGAAAGGCCGTGCGGATCTACTCGGAAATAAAGCGGGAAGGCGGCAGTGAATGAATAAACGTTCGATGAACCGGAGGGAATTCCTCAAGACCATGGCGCGGTTCGGTGCAGCGGCATCGATCGCCGGGATCGGAACCTACGCCGCGACCTCATCACTCGGGGAAGGGATGGTATGGCAGATCGATCCGTTTATCTGCATACAGTGCGGACAATGCGCGACCAATTGTGTCCTCACCCCTTCAGCGGTAAAATGTTTTCACGCCTACAACGTCTGCGGGTACTGCGATCTGTGCAGCGGATATTTCATGCCCGACCCCCCCGCATTGTCGACCGGGGCCGAAAACAGACTCTGCCCCACCGGCGCGATCATCCGCACCTATGTGGAAGATCCCTATTACGAATACACGATCGACGAGGGCCTCTGTATCGGATGCGGCAAATGCGTCATGGGATGCTCCGCATTCGGAAACGGATCGCTGTTCCTCCAAATTCGTCACGACCGGTGCGTCAATTGCAACGAATGCTCCATCGCGCGGCGGTGTCCGTCGGGGGCCATACAACAGGTCCCCGCCTCGACGCCGTATCTGCTTAAAGGGACCTCAAATGAAGGATAAACCGGCATTTCAGACCGTTTTTATGCAGGCGCTTCTGGCCGTCCTGTGTTTTACCGCCTCCGTCCCCCTGCACGGGCAGGAACGGTTCCCTCAGCCGGAGTTTACATCGGACTATACCATTCCCACGCCGTTACAGCCTCATCCCAGGCAGACGGTCTTCGATTATATCGACACGGCGATCCTCATCGCGGCCCTTGCCTCAGCGAGTCTTTTCGCCCTCAAATTTCGCAGGCGCACCGGTCTTATCGTCATTGCCGTCTTTTCCGTTTTCTATTTTGGATTTTTCCGGCGGGGGTGCGTCTGCCCGATCGGCGCGATCCAGAATATGGCGATGGCGCTTTTCAACCCGCACTTCGCGGTCCCCATAACCGTCATTCTCTTTTTTACAGTTCCCCTGATCTTTGCCCTTTTTACCGGCAGGACATTCTGCTCGGGGGTCTGTCCCTTCGGGGCCCTGCAGGAACTGGTCATCGTCAAACCCCTCAGGCTTCCCCAATGGGTTTCCTCCGTGCTGGGAATTATCCCGCCCGCCTACCTGTGCCTTTCCGTTCTCCTCGCGGCCACGGGATCGGGCTTTATCATCTGCCGGTTCGATCCTTTTATCGGATTTTTCAGGTTCGGCGCCACATTTGAAATGTTCGTCGCGGGTCTTCTGTTTCTATTAGCCGGCACGGTTGTCGCCCGGCCCTACTGCCGTTTTGTCTGTCCCTATGGGGTCATTCTCGGCTGGCTTTCGCGGCTTTCATATCGGCACGTGAAAATCGCGCCGGAAGAATGTATCCGGTGCCGGTTATGTGAGGATGTGTGCCCCGTTGATGCGATCAGGCCGCCCGTCCCCGAGACCATGATCGAAGAGAGAAAAACGGGAATACGCCGTCTGGGGTTTGCCATCCTTTTTCTGCCCCTTATCGCTTTCGGGACGGGATTCGCCCTCTCGCTTCTCTCACCATACCTTGCCCTGCTTCATCCCGATGTCCGGCTCGCGCGCCAGATCCGGCTCGAGAATGCCGGAGAAGCCGAAGGAACCACACTCGAAAGCGACGCCTTCCGGATGAGGGACGTCCCTTTCGATGCCCTCTTCGAAAGGGAAAAGACCGTTCGCGGCCGGATGACTAAAGGCGCGTGGATTGCCGGAAGCGTTATCGGATTTCTTGCGGGACTCACCCTGATCGCCTCGTCGCGCTGGAAAAAACGGAGTGTCTTTGAAATCGACCGCCGCGCGTGCGTAAGCTGCGGCAGGTGTTTCGAAGTCTGTTCGAAGGAACAGGAAGAAAGACGCAAAACAACACTCAAGAAAAAGGAAAAGACCAATGAACGGGACTGATACGCGTGAAACCGGCAAACGCATGATCGTGTATGCCGTGCTGCGCGGGATTGCCGCGGCTGCCGCCCTCTTTTCCGCGGTGACGGGAGCGATCATCACCATCACCTTTTTCCAGCTTTCCTCACTCGATCCGGTCAACCTTCCCCAGCTTGCGTCCTTGTATGAAGCGTACAACGAGCATCCTGAAGATGAAGCGCTCAAAGACCGGTTGCGCTCGCTTGATCTTCTCGCAAGGCGCGCTTTCTTTACCGCGGGTTGGCAGATCCGGACCGGGGGTTACCTTTTCGCGGGCGGCGCCGGGCTCGCCGTCCTCTGTCTCCTCATCATGAGCCTCATTAAAAAGCCCGCCCCCCGTCCGGGCGGGGAACCATCTCCCGGAGGAGTTCTCCGTTCACGTCGCCTTATACGGGGTCTGACGGCAGGATTGGCCGGCGGTTTTTTCCTCTTTTCTCTCGCCGCCTCCTTTATAGCCTCAGACCGGCTCGAAAACCCCGCTGCCGGCATTTCCGGAACGAATCCGGAAGGTGCGGCGTCTTCCGGAGGCAAGGAAAGCCTCGCGGACGGGTGGACCTGTTTCCGCGGCGGAAGCGGTGCGGGTATCGCCCCCGAAGGAACATACCCGGTCGACTGGGACGGCGAATCAGGGAAAGGGATACGCTGGAAAAAAACGCTTCCGCTCGAGGGGTTCAACTCACCGGTCGTCTACGACAACAGGGTCTTTCTCTCGTCGGCATCGAAGGAGAGTCTTTTGGTTCTCTGCTTCGATGCCGGCGACGGCGGTCTGCTTTGGGAGAAGGAGGTAAAAGACGTTACCGGAAAACCGTCCGTCTTTCCCGAAGTTTCGGCGGACACAGGGTATGCGGCACCGGGACTAGCGACGGACGGCGAACGGGTCTTTGCGCTTTTCGCAACCGGCGACCTCGTATGCCTTTCCCTTGACGGCGAGGTGTTATGGAGCCGTCCGATGGGTGTCCCCGAAAATGCCTACGGTCACGCCTCGTCCCTCGTCACCAAAGGCGGCCGCCTTTTCGTTCAATACGACGGGGAAAACACAGCCGGCCTCTTCTGCTTTGACGCATCGAGCGGGGAAATCCTCTGGGAAACCCCGCGGGAAGTCCATGCGTCATGGTCTTCTCCTGTCATCGTCTCACACGGGGGCCGGGCTGAGATAATCCTTTCGGCGAATCCGATCGTCGCTTCATACGATCTTGTTACCGGTAAAGCGTTGTGGAGCGTCGAATGCATGGTGGGCGAAGTCGGACCGTCACCGGCGTACGCGGACGGCAAGGTGTTCGCCGCCAACCAGTTCGCGAGTCTCGTCGCCATCGATCCTGATAACGAGGAAATACTCTGGGAGTACTACGACGAACTGCCCGATGTCGCGAGTCCCTGTGCGGCCGGCGGGATTCTTTTTATGGCGACGAGTTACGGTATCGTCTGCGCCCTCGAAGCGGAAACGGGAGGTGTATTCTGGACGGCGGAATACGAGGAGGGATTTTATGCTTCACCAATCCTTGCGGACGGCAGGGTGTACGCCCTTGACAGAAAAGGGGTGATGCGTATTATCGAAGCCTCAGCCGAATACAACCTGATTGCCCAACCTGCGTTGGGGGATGATACGGTGAGTACTCCCGCATTTTACCGCTCCGGTATCTTTATCCGTTCGAAAAAATATCTCTTTTGCATCGGGGGTCTCGATGCGGAAGATTAAGCCCCCCTCGAACGAATCCCTCACCGCCGTCAATCCGGAGGACATCGACCGAATCATTGAAAATCACGGTACCACGAGGTCGGCTGTCATCCCGATCCTCAAAGCCGTTCAGGACCGCTACCAATATCTCCCCCCAAAGGCTTTGGAGTTGATCTGCGGAAAAACCGATATCACTCCGGCCCGGATCGCCGGGATCGCCACCTTTTATTCCTCCTTTCGTCTCAAACCCGCGGGAAAGCACCGGATCAACGTATGTATCGGGACGGCATGCCATATGAAAGGGGCCGAACAGGTGTACCGAGCGTTTAAAAACCACCTCCTCATTCCGGAAGAAGAAGATACGGACAGCAGGGGGCTTTTCACAGTTGAAAAAGCGGCATGTCTGGGATGCTGCATGCTCGCCCCCGCCGTTCGGATCGATACCATTACCTACGGATATCTCGAACCGCAAAAGGTCCCTGCCACCATCAATGATTTTCTTTTATCGCAGAAGGAGACGGGGAAACGGCCGGTGTCCGATCCGGAACCTTCGGAAATCCCCCATGGAGAAGCCCGTCTCTGTACCTGTTCGAGTTGCCGCGCGGCGGGTTCACATGAGGTGTACGGCGAGTTGCGCCGGCTGGTCGCCGAAGACGGTCTTCCCGTCAGGGTCATCGAGGTCGGGTGCACCGGTATTTCATATGAAGCGCCGCTTCTCGACATCACGACCGGAGATGGAAAAACCTTCCGTTACGGAAGGGTGGGCGTTCGGGATGTGGACCGGATTCTTCATACCCATTTTACGCCTGTCAAGGCATTCGGGCGAATCCGCGCCGCGGCCAGGCTTTTTCTCGAAGACATATACATCGACGGGCCGGAACCGGGTGTCATCCGTTATACGGCCGAACCGAGGTCCTTTTGTCCCGCCGGCTCGCACAGACAGGTCGCGATCGCCACGGAACACTCAGGCATTCTCCCCCCCCTCGATATTGTCCTCTATAAAAAATTTGACGGGTTTCGCGGTTTGAGCGCGTGCCTTTCCTCTAGCGATCCGGGGGGTGTTATCCGTCTTCTTGAAAAAAGCCGTCTTCGGGGACGGGGCGGTGCCGGTTATCCGACTGCACTGAAATGGGCAGCCGTCAGGGACCGGCAGGCGACGAAGAAATACGTGATATGTAACGGCGATGAAGGCGATCCCGGTGCGTTCATGGACAGAATGCTGATTGAATCGTTCCCGTTCAGAATCATAGAAGGCATGACGATCGCCGGACACACGGTGGGGGCCCGGGAAGGGTATATCTACATTCGTTCCGAGTATCCCCTTGCCGTCGAACGGATAAAAACGGCGGTCCGGATCTGTGAACGGGAGGGGTTTTCCGGCCGTCATATTCTGAAAAGCGGTTATTCGTTTCACATTACCGTTGTCGAGGGCGCCGGCGCTTTCGTGTGCGGTGAAGAAACGGCCCTGATCGCCGCGATCGAAGGCGGACGGGGGATGCCGCGTTTTCGGCCTCCCTATCCTTCCCATAAAGGGCTGTGGGGTCTGCCGACCCTCGTCAACAATGTCGAAACACTCTCACTCATTCCGTGGATTATCCGCAACGGCCCCGATAAGTTTGCCGCTCTCGGTAATGGAAACAGCAGGGGGACAAAAACATTCGCCCTTGCGGGGAAGATCGTTCACGGGGGACTTGTCGAGGTTCCGATGGGAATTACCCTGCGGGAGATTGTCGAAGACATCGGCGGGGGTATCCAGGGGGGAAAACGATTTAAGGCGATACAGATAGGCGGCCCCTCGGGCGGCGTCATTCCGGCCGCACTCGCGGAGTTGCCCGTCGATTACGAAGCCCTTCTCGGGGAGGAGGCGATCATGGGATCGGGCGGCATGGTGGTCCTGGATGAAACCGATTGCATGGTCGAAGTCGCCCGCTACTTCATGGATTTCACCCGCAGTGAATCCTGCGGAAAATGCACATACTGCCGGATCGGGAGCGGGGAAATGTACAACATCCTGAACCGGCTCACCACCGGGAAAGGGAAGCAAGGCGATATCGAACGTCTCGAACATCTCGGTGATATGATGAGGGAACGAAGTCTTTGCGGATTGGGGAAAACGGCCCCCAATCCCGTAATGTCGACCATCCGCCATTTCAGGCTCGAATACGAGGCGCATATCGACGGGACCTGTCCCTCGCAAAGCTGCAAAGCACTTATCGCCTATTCGATCACCGATTCCTGTATCGGGTGCACGAGGTGCGCCCAGGTATGTCCGTCGGGGGCGATACGGATGAGGCCTTACGAGCGTCACGAGATCGATATCGACCGCTGCATCCGTTGCGACGCCTGCCGGACAGTATGTCCGCAGAAAGCGGTTGTTATCGGGGGGATACGATAGTATGGTGTCATTGATAATAAACGGAATAAAAGTAGAGGTCAATCGCGGCGCGACCCTGCTGGATGCGGCTCGTATCGCCGGGATCGAAATCCCGACGCTCTGTTTTTTGGAGGGGAAGGCGCCGTTTACTTCATGCATGATCTGCCTCGTCGAAGATACGGGACGGGGCACCCTCGTTCCGGCATGTTCGACACCCGCCGAAGAAGGTATGGTGATCGAGACCGGCAATCGCCGCGTCCTTGATTCACGAAGGGAAACCCTCGGGCTGCTTATAAGCGAGCACGCGGGGGACTGCAGGGCGCCGTGCAGTCGTGCCTGTCCTTCGGGTCTTCCAATTCCGTCGGTATTGAGGATGATTCGGAAAGGGAATTTCAGGGATGCGGTGAACCTCATCACCCGCTATATCCCCTTTCCCGCCATTATCGGCCGTATTTGCCCGGCACCATGCGAAAAGGTGTGCCGATTGGGGCGGGTGGAACCCCCCATCGCCATTTCCCTGATCGAACGGTTTTGCGGCGATCTTGAAGGCCGGGTACTATCGCCGGCGCCCGTTTCCACTCCCCGCGACCGGCCGGAAAACCCGAAACGTATCGCCGTCATCGGCGCGGGTCCCGCCGGTCTCGCGGCCGCGTACCGGCTGCTTTCACTCGGCTACCGGCCCGATATCTTTGAAAAAGAGGACGGGCCGGGTGGCGGCCTCCACCGCATGGTATCGGACGGCCGTCTGCCGTTATCGGTCCTGTATGATGAAATCACGAAGAGGCTCGGCGATACTGCCGGATTTCACTATCATACGGCGATCGGGGTCGACCTGTCCCTTGACGAACTCAAGAAATCCTTTACCGCTGTATTATTTGCGACAGGGGAAGCGGCATCGTCTGATGCAAAGACGTTGATACCGCTCCGGCTTCACGGTCCGGATAAGGGCTTCGGAACCGATTTTCTTACGGGTGAGGAAGGCGTGTTCGCCTGCGGGGCTGCGGTACGGCCCATGCGGATGGCCGTCCGGGCCCTCGTTCACGGAAAAGAGGCCGCGGATACCGTTCACAGGGTTCTAACCGGTCAAAAGGCGCCTGTCAGCACCAAAGCGTATGACTGCAGGATGGGACATATCGGGAACAAGGAAATCAGTGCGATTCATTCGACGCTCCCGGCCGTTGAAAGAATCGACGTAAAAAAAGGATCTCAAAAGGAGTTCTCAAAAGAGGAAATAATCGGAGAAACCATGCATTGTCTCCACTGCGACTGTCATTCACCGGTCTCATGCCGTCTCAGAAAATACGCGACCGACTACGGCGTCATCCTACCGGAAGACGTCTCCTCTGGGCGCCGGCCGTGGACGAGGGATTCGAGTCATCCGGAAGTCGTCTTTGAACCGGGAAAATGCATCAAATGCGGCATATGCGTCCGTCTGACGGAAGATAACCGCCACATGCGCGGAATGAGTTTTTTGGGCCGCGGCCCGGAGACGGCCGTCGCACCGCCGTTCGAAATTCCGGTATCCGGGGCGCTGGGTACACTCGCGGTCATCTGCGCGCAATCGTGTCCCACCGGAGCGCTGGCATTAAAAGAAAGTGAGGATAACGACAATGATATATAGAAGAATAACCGTGTGTTCGCTTGTAATCATGTTCGTTGCCGCATTCTGTTTTTCGGAGGCGGCGGGATCCGCGTCCGTTTCCGGTGCGGTATGGCCCGTTTTTCGGGGAAACAGGGAACTTTCCGGCAGTACGAATACCGATGTACCGGAAAAACCGGTCCTTCTCTGGACGTACAAAACAGGGGATGCGATCCGGTCGTCGCCGGTCGGTAATGAAAAAGTATTGTACATCGGTTCGGATGACGGAGTACTTTACGCGCTCGCGCGCGCGAACGGGAAAAAAATCTGGTCGTTTTCGACCCGGGATGCGATCGAAGCTCCGCCCCTTCTTTTCGACAATATGGTTCTCGCGGGCACCCTGGGGGGAGTTTTTTACGCATGCAATGCCGAAACGGGAAAAGTCATCTGGTCGTTCGACGCCGGGTCGAGGATAACCGGATCGGCAAACTACACGATCGGAAAGCCGGGAAAAAGCAACCATGTCCTTTTCGGATGTTACGATGCCAACCTCTATTGTCTCGATGCCGGGACGGGACAGAAAGTCTGGAACTTCGAAACGGGGGGGTATATCAATGGCGCGCCCTCGGTCAGCGAAAACCGGATCATCTTCGGGGGGTGCGACGCCTTTCTCAGAATCATCGATACCGTCACCGGCAAACAGGAAAAGGAGATAAAAATCGGCTCATATATTCCGGGTTCCGTTGCCATTGACGAAAAGCATGCATTTGTCGCACACTACGGGGGGGCACTTGTTTGCGTGGATTACCGGTCCTCCTCGTTCGTATGGGAATACCTCAATAAAGACGAAGAAGCTTTTTTCACTTCTCCGGCATACGGAAACAACTGTGTCATTATCGGATCGCAGGACGGCGTCATCCACTGCGTTGACAAAGCAAAGGGAACGCTTCTCTGGACCTTTGACACGGGGACGGAGGTAAAGAGCAGCGCCGTCATTGCCGGCGAAAAGGCGGTTGTCTGTTCCATGGACGGCTTTATCTACCTGCTAAAGCGTTCATCCGGCCAAAAACTCTGGACATACGAGACGGGAAATGCCATTTCAGGTTCCCCGGCGGTTATCAACGGGATGCTGATTGTCGGCTGCGAAGACGGCCTGGTATACGCGTTCGGCGAGGGGGTGTGAACATGATGTTACGATGCGAAAGCCTGCGAAAAAGTTTCGCAGGCCCCGAGGGAGAGGAAGCGGTCACGGTCCTCAGGGGTATTTCATTTTCCGTAAACCGGCAGGAAACAGTGGCGATCGCCGGCCCTTCGGGGTCGGGAAAGAGCACACTGCTTCATATCATCGGAACACTCGATGTCCCCGATCAAGGCAGCGTGTTTCTCGACGATAACGATCTGTTCGGACTTTCGGAAAACGACCGGGCACGGCTGCGAAACTCGTCAATCGGATTCGTTTTTCAGTTTCATCACCTTCTTCCCCAGTGCAGCGTACTTGAAAATATCCTTCTCCCCACACTGCCCCGGTCCTCCGCACTCTCGAAAAAAGAAGCGGCCGAACGGGCGGATTACCTTCTCGAACGGACGGGCCTTTTCCCACGGAGAAACTACCGCCCACCGCGGCTTTCAGGCGGTGAATTGCAGCGGGCAAGTGTCGCGCGCGCCCTCATTAATAAGCCGCTTCTCCTTCTTGCGGACGAACCGACCGGTTCTTTAGATTCGGCGACGTCGGAAAAACTCACCCGGCTTCTTCTCGATCTCAACAGGGAAGAAGAAACGGCGCTGATCGTCGTCACGCATTCGCTTGAACTGGCGGCCTGCATGGAAAGGCGATATCATCTTAAAAACGGAAAACTGGAAAAGGACGGCCGATGAAACCGGGGATGCTTAGTTATATCGCACAAAGCATCATCGGTCACCGGCGTACCAACCTCGGTATTTTCGCGGGCGCGGTCTTTTCGACAGCGGTCCTCCTCGGGGCGATGATTGTCGGGGATTCGTTACGTTACAGTCTGAAAGAACATACGAAAACCCGTCTCGGGAAAACGGAATATATACTCATGCCCGGAAGCCGGTTCATCCGGACATCGTTAGCGGATGAATTGTCGAAGGAACTTCATACCCCCACGGCACCCGCCGTGCGTCTCTCCGGAATCGTCAGTTCGCCTGACGGCACCCTTCGGATGGGCGGCGTGCAGATTTTTGGAATTGACGACCGGTTCTGGCAATTCGGTACCGCTTCGTCCTACAATCCCGCTTTTTCCGAAAACGAAGCGGCGGTCAACCGGCTGTTCGTCGAAAAAACGGGCCTCACACCCGGCGATACATTTCTGCTGCGCTTCAGATACCGGGAATCGATCCCGTACAATGTCATCTTTTCCGAAAAAGAGGATAAATCGGTTTCACTCAAACTTTCCGTCAAGGATATCGTGCCGGACGATTCGATGGGACGCTTCGACCTTCGGATACATCAGGAGGCACCCCTTACCGTTTATCTTCCCCTGCGTCTTCTTTCCCGAACCGCCGGATTTCCCGGTAAAGCCAATCTTATCCTCATCGCACAGCGTCAAAACGGTATCCTGAAAGAGCAGAAACTCATACGGGCGCTTAAAAAGGTTTGGGGGCCGCAGGATGCGGGAATACGTTTCGAACGGATTCCGGGAACGGGCATCACCCGATTGACTTCGGAACGGCTTTTCCTTCCCCAAAATATTTCGGCCGCGGGGCTTTCGGCGGATAAAAGCGCCAGGGGTATGTTCACCTATTTCATCAATACGATCTCTCTCGGGGACCGCACGACTCCCTACAGTTTCGTGTCTGCACCGGGAGACACCTCCGTCCCCGTGGATATGGGTGACAGGGAAATTATAATATCCGATTGGCTTGCCCGCGACCTTCATGCAAAAAAGGGGGACACTATCGAGTTTTCCTATTTTATTCCCGCCTCGGGAGCCGTAAGGGATGGCCGGGAGGCCGAAGACGACGGCCGGGAAGCCGAAGACGACGGCCGGGAAACTTCGGATTCACTCATCGAGGTCTCCTCTTCATTTACCGTCCGCGATATTATCCCCCTTGAAAAAATAAAGGGTCTCGAATACTTCGTCCCGTATTTCCCCGGCCTTACCGATGCGGGAACGTGTGCGGACTGGAATCCGGGCATCGATATCGATCTATCACGCATCCGTGAAAAGGATGAGGCGTACTGGAACGAATACGGAGCCGCCCCGAAAGCCGTTGTCACCCTCGATCGTGCACAATCGATGTGGAGTAACACATTCGGAAATCTCACCGCAATCGGCTATACATCATCGAGGCCGCTTCAGGAACTCGAAGCCGCGGTAATGAAGCGACTCGATCCTTCGGAAGCGGGTTTTGCCTTTGTCCCCGTCATGGAAAAAGGCCTTGCGGCGGGCAGTGAATCGGTCGATTTCGGCGGTCTGTTTTTGGGATTGAGTTTTTTCATCATCCTCTCCACACTCCTCATCATCGGTCTGCTCTTTGTGTTCGAAGTCGAATACCGGTCCGGTGAACTCGGCCTGCTTAAAGCTCTTGGTTTCCGAAACGGGGAAATTTCTTTTCTTTTCCGCACCGAAGGACTCATTATCGGCGCGGCCGGTTCGATAACCGGTGGTCTTGTCGGTATTCTCTATGACAAACTGATTCTCTATGGACTGTCGACCATCTGGATCGGGGCCGTCGGAACAACATCCCTTCGCCTTTATGTCGATCCGGTCACATTCTCAATCGGTATTCTCCTGAGCACGGGATTATCCTTTCTCGTCATGACCGCGGCAACGGGAAAACTACTCAAAACACCGATCACCCGCCTTCAGCGGGAAGGGAAAACGTTTCACCTGCGATTTCTGAAAAACAGATACATCGGAAGCATCCTCATCATCATCCTCTGCATTGCCGGTATGACGGTGATCGTGGTTGGAACGGGTGGAAATCTTACCGGAACTCAGGCCCACTTTTTCATGCTTACCGGCGCCCTTACCCTCGCATTGCTTCTGGCCGTTTTCAACCTCATCCTTATTTTTTCAGGAAAAAGCGCGCGAAAGCATTCGCCGGGTATCGCGGGTATGGGATTTCAAAGCCTTTCACACAACAGAAAACGAAGCATCACCGTGGCCGGTATCCTCGCGTGCGGTATATTCATCATCGTCACGGTCGGCGCGAACCGTAAAGCGCCGCTTGCGACCCCCGCGCAGCGTTCCTCCGGAACCGGCGGATTTACCCTCATCGGAACATCCACCCTGCCGATTCATACCGATCTCAATACGGCATTCACCGGCTCATTCGATAACGGCATGGAAGGGACAATCCGTTTTGTCGCCATGAACGTGCATGAGGGCGATGATGCAAGCTGTCTCAATCTCAACAAGATAGCCGAACCGCAGATTATCGGTGTCGATCCGCGGGAATTTTCCCACCGCCATGCCTTTTCATTCGCTTCCGTGATGCCGGAGGTCTCAGACAAGAATCCATGGTTGATCCTCGAAGAAGAAGACGGCGATGCCGTCCCTGCGATCGCGGATCAAACGGTGATTACCTGGGGACTCGGTAAGGCAGTCGGCGATACGCTTACCTATCTCGATGAACGGGGATCGCCGGTTCATATCAGACTGATGGCGGGCCTCTCCAATTCGATATTCCAGGGAAATATTATTATTTCCTCGCGTCATTTCAACCTGCTGTTTCCTTCGGAAGACGGATACCGGCTTTTTCTTGCGGACAGCCCCCGGTCGGACAGCCCCCGGCTCGAGGAAATACTTGAAAACAGATTCAGGAGTTTCGGATTGGAAATGGAACCGACGATAGAACGGCTTGCCCGTTTCAATGTTGTGGAAAACACCTATTTATCCATGTTTTTGATGCTCGGCGGACTGGGACTACTCATCGGAACAATCGGATTCGGTGTTCTCCTTCTGCGAAATATGGCGGAAAGAAAAAAGGAAGGAGCGATTCTCACGGCGATCGGGCTTCCCCGCAGCACTATTTTTCTCATCGGTGTTTTCCCGAATTCGATCCTCCTCGCTGCCGGCATTCTCGCAGGCTGTCTCGCGTCATTTATCTCACTTTTACCGGTAATCGTATCGCAGGGCCAGACCGTCCCGTTTGATGTCGTCGGGATTATCACAACCGGTATCGTCGTTCACGGATGTATCTGGGTACTACTGGCAGCCCGTTACGCTGTTAAGGGAAAAATAATCGATGTATTGAGAAACGAGTGAGAAAAAGGGGAAATACTCCCGCCATCCGGTTAATCCGGCTAAAAACCCGGCAAATCCATATAAAAATTGGAAAAATAAATGGAAATAAATTATAATCCAAAAGGAAAGATTCGTGAGGAGGAAGCGGTTATTATACGAAAACTATACTATATGTCATGTGATCGTCGACCGATAGTCTTCACAAGAGAATAAACACTTATAACGAAGGGGGTACAGCATGTCATCTGCTCATCAACGCGGCAGAACGAAAATGGAATCGCTTGTCGAATTGAAAGAACGTGTCACAAAACTGCCCCGGGGGGGATACCTGGTACAATCCCCTATCGGGTATATCCAGTTCGGTTCTCCGCCGGAGACGATCAAGGACACCATGACGCTTCCCGATTCCGTCCCCAGAATTTTTGTCCTTCCCCGCATGCTTTTTCACCGGCAGAAAGGAATCAGTATCGCGGAACTGGAGTTTCCGGTCTATTACAACTTTTTCATTAAAAAGAAAAAGACCCTCATTATCGGAACACGCGAACAGATTTCGCGGCTGATACGTACCCTCCACGAGGCGGTCTTTGGTCCCAAGGATGTCAGTCTTTCAAAGGACGTTAACCCGTCGAGTCAGAATATCGTACTCCCGGACCTGAGAAAGGAAATGAATTACTTTCGGGGCAATTTCCACTTCAAGGATCTTGTCGGATTGGGATTTTTCAAAAACAATCGTTACGCCATCGACAACATCACGATTTTGGTCGACGACAATAAAGATTTCGACGTATTCTTCGATGATACCAAAATCGCACATATTCCCGGTATGATCGAATACAAGGCAAAGTTCAATATCGGAGAGCGTCTTCCCGAACCATATAATCCCCCGCTCTTCGGTGTCACCTGCCTGGGGCCCAGTCACGGTTTCGATCCCACGGAAAACACATCGGGCTACGTGATCTGGCTCAATCACAACGGGATTATGGTCGACCCGCCCGTCAATTCGACCGAATGGCTCGAGAATTCGAATGTCAATCCCAAACTCATCGACAGCATTATTCTCACCCACTGTCACGCGGACCATGACGCGGGGACCTTTCAGAAGATACTCGAAGAGGGCAAGATCACCGTGTATGCGACCCGTACGGTCATCAACAGCTTCCTGAGAAAATACGCGGCCCTCTCCGATGAACCGATTTCCTATTTGAGCAGGCTTTTCAGATATCATCCGATATATCTCGGCCAGCCGGTATTCATTCACGGCGGTGAGTTCAATTTCTTTTACACGCTGCATTCGATTCCCACCGTGGGCTTTACTCTTAAATTCCAGGATCAGACCTTTGTTTATTCGTCCGACCATCAGGGCGACCCCGACGTGCAAAAAAAGCTGTACGATCTCGGTGTTCTCCACGAGGACCGCTATGCGCAGCTTCGGGGTTTTCCGTGGGAAAGCAAGGTCATCTACCATGAATCGGGGATACCCCCCCTGCATACTCCTATCGCCTATCTCAATTCACTCACGGAAGATATACAGAAAAAGATCGTTGTCTATCATATTGCAAAGAAAGACTTCCCCCCGCAAACCGATCTTACCCTCGCCACCTTTGGTATCGAAAACACCCTCTATTTTGAAACGGAAGCCCCACGGTATGAAAAGATGTACCAGATACTCGGGCTGCTCAAACACCTCGATTTCTTCGACAGTCTGCCGGTTGAAAAAGTACAGGAGTTCGTGAGCATTATCCGGGAAGAACACTTCGATAAAGGACAGACGATCATACAACAGGGAACAAAAGGGGACAAATTTTACATCATTTCCTCCGGCAATGTCGCTATAAACTCGGATGAACTCGTCACGAACAAGGTCGCGAGTACATACGAATACTTTGGCGAGATCGCGTTGATGACGGAGAAACCGCGCGCCGCTGACGTTATCGCGGAAACGGACGTTACCGCCTATACGATAGAAAAAAACAAATTCCTGAGCTTCATCAGCGGAACCGAGTTCGAGCTGACCCTGCAGCGCCTTATCAAAAACAGGGAAAACGTCATCTGGAATGTCCTTGCCTCATGTCCGCTTTTCAACCGGCTGAGTTCATACCAGAAGACATGGCTCGAATCCATACTTGTCCTGATCGAGTACGAGGGCGCCGGCGTGCTGATTGAAGAAGGCAAACCGATCGAAAACATCTACATTATCAACAAGGGAGAGGTCATCGTCACCCAGAAAGGGAAATACATATCGACCCTCAAGCGAAGCAATTTTATCGGCGCCATGCATAAAATCCACCGCAGTGAGCCGGCGGAATATACTTTCCGGCACGAGGATTCCATATCCCTCCTTACATTAAAGAAGGAAGACGTGCTCGAATTCGTCAACAAGAATCCCGGTGTTGGAATGATGCATACGCTGGATTTTTGAGGTTTAAAAAAAACACATTATTTATTCGAGAGTCTTTTATTGCAATAGTCTTCCATGACATGTATAAATCTTCTAAGGATGTCTGATGCTGTGTATGCCTTTCTGTATTCCCGTGAAGTATTTATAAATTCAAAGAGCGGTGAATTATAAGATTTACCTACAATAGCACGTGAATCTTTTTCGGGAACAATATATCTTCTGAATGTTTTTTGACGGGATTTTTTCATAATGTTTATCAGGTATTCTTTTGGATGATCAAGTTGCTTCGGATTAAAAGGTATTTTATCCAAAGGCAATTTAAAAAACTTGGCAAATGAATGCCTGTCGGCCATTATCCAGCTTTCAACCTCACGTATGATAATACGTCAAATAAAATGCTCGTTACTTTTTAAAATATTAAGTTATTTTTGCAATAAAGGCGCACATTCGCACGAATCAAGGTCGATGATGACCAGGACGGAATTGTATTGAGATGCATTCTGAAAAAAAGATTTAATGTTCTTTTTGATATAGCCTTTACCTTTACCGCCGTAATATGTTCTAATAAAAAGTCAATGTACATTCCCATTCAACGTCTTCATCGTCATCCAGAACCGTTACACAGAGGCTGACATTTGTCTCTCGTTTTGCATGAAGACATCGTATCCGCGGGACTCCACCCCGTTCATTGACGGCAAATTGAAGCCCTCCTCCGGCTTTTGTAATATCACGAAGAAACCTGAAAATATCAAGAAGATTCGACTTACCTGATGCATTAGGCCCGACAATAAACATGCGGTTTTTAGTTCGATTTGTGCTTCCGGAAAGTTCTTCCAATTTTGTATTTGAAGCCTTTTAAGTATTAACATTCTTTCCTTATAAAAGATAAGACGCTAAATTATACACAAGTGCAAGCGACATTAGTAACATGCTTTATTTCTCGATTGCATTCGCAACATCACTTAATCAAGACTGTTTTATAAAAATTACTTCTTCTTACTATATAGAATTTCTTTTTAGCCCGGCCGGAACCACGCCCTCTTGACCATGAAATGTGTTTGACTTATATTGGGGATCGAAGGCATTTCATGAAAGCGAAACCGCTTGACATACTCATCATCGTTGCCGCTTCATGCGGGATAGTTTGGTATGCCGTTTCCGTTTATCGAACCCCTTCCGGGCCCGGTAATGTCGTGATCCGCACCTTTGACAGGGAATATATATACGGCCTCCAAAACAACGAGGTCGTCGATATCGAGGGCCCCATGGGAACGACAAGGGTGCTGATAGAAAACGGGGCGGTACGTGTTCTCTCCTCTCCCTGTCCCATGAAAATATGCATGAAAAAAGGGCCGATTTCACAGGCCGGGGAATGGATTGCCTGCCTTCCGAACGCGATCCTCATCCGAATAACAGGAGTCAACCATGAACGTCCGGAAATCGATTCGGTCTCATACTGATATGGTCGCCCTTCTTTCGGCCTGCTGTCTTTTTCTGACCACGCTCGAATACCTGATTCCAAAGCCGTTCCCCTTTTTGAAAATAGGTCTCGCGAACCTGCCGGTTCTCCTCGCGCTGCTGCTGCTGCCCCCCCTTCCCTACCTGTTGCTTCTCTGCATGAAAACCGGCATTCAGACCCTGGTCTCGGGCAATCTGTTTTCCTATGTCGCCCTCTTTTCCGCGGGCGGTACGTTCTCGAGCGGACTCGTCATGCTGTTATTCTACAGGTTCGGCAGACATTTCATCTCGTTTATCGGCGTGAGTGTCGCCGGAGCGCTCGCGAGTTCCGTGACCCAGCTTCTTTTGGCCGGTGTTTATCCGTTCGGCGATGCGGTGCGGCTGATTGCCCCCCCCTTTCTGGCGTTCGCTGTCGCCTCCGGACTTCTTATCGGTCTTTTTACGGAAGCATTCGCAAGACAGTCGACATGGATCGCGGGGCTTCAGAGAAAATGCGATCATAAAGGGACGGAGGCGGGATGAAATCGCCTTCTCCCCCGCGACCCGGTCTTTTCACGGCCCCCCCCGTGTATCAGGCGATCTGCGGCCTGCTTGTTCTCCCGGTGTTTCTCCTCCAGACCGATGTCGCAATCCGCTGCTTCCAGACGGCCGGTTTCGTTCTCATGGCAAAGGCTTCGGGGAGAAAGATCAACATGCTTTCTTCCCTTTTTCTTCTGGCCGGTATCCTGATTATGAATCTTTTATCCCCCCATGGAGAAGTGATCGCCAGAGTGTTCACGCTCCCGGTGACCCTCGGGGCGCTTCGCATGGGATTGCACAGGGCAACGACATTTATCGGCCTTATTTATCTCTCCAGATATACCATAAGCCCCGGCTTGCGGCTTCCCGGGAAAGCGGGCGGGGTGCTCGGAAAAACCTTTTGTTATTTCGAATATCTTCAGGAGGAAAACGCCCGATGCGATGAAAAAAACGTCTTCAGGCGCATCGACGCAGTGCTTTCCGCCGTCTCGTCTCGCATCGCGGAACAGGGTGACGCATACGAAACAGCCGGCGTCGCTTCATGTCATGTGACGGGGCTCCTCCTCATGTGTCTTTTCACGGGAATTAACTGGGGTGCGTTCATTTTTAGTCTATTGTATCGCCATTAGCATACGTATATGCATAATAAAACACATATATCGGAGTTTCGTCGCCGTCACTGTCGTATTGAATCTCCCTCACGATTTTTCCCGTCTCGTCGTAGCGGTACTCGAATAAGACGGAAATCGAATAGCCGTATTCGTAGTCTTTCTCTTCATACGCGACGACATGACCGTAATTATCGTAGCGACATATGTACTCGGCAATAAGATTTTCCTCACCGTCGAAATTTTTTTCCGTCTGCAGCTTGCCGTCCTCGCTGCGGTTTATGGTAAACACGCCGGTGAGGCAGCCGTCCGTATCGATGATTCGCTGTTCGACGAACCGTTTGTTCCGGTCATACCGGTATGTCGAAGAAACGATCAGGATATAAACGTTATTATTGCACGAATAGGTCTTCGATTCGGCAACTGAATCGCCTTTATATTCGTAGGTCGATCGTTGTACAGGAATATCGTTTTCGAGATAGACCTTTTCAATCAGCCGGCCCTTTTCATCATAGGTATTCTCCACCCCGCTGACGAGGTTCCTTTCACTTACACCGTATTCCACCGCCCGAACAAGCCGCCCCCCGCCGTCATATTCCGCTTTTCCGACAACGTCTCCTTCTTCATTTGAAACGACGCAACCGGTAATACCCGCAGGGAGCCTTTCGATCTTTTCAAAATCAAGCCCTTCTCCGGTATAACCGGATTCCGCCAGACAGAGAAAACATACAACGGTAATGGATACGCTGATTATCGTTTTTCCCATTTTATACGCTTTGCCTTATCGAAAGACGTGAAGCCCTCTTTAAGCCCCCCACGACGGTATCGCTTTCGAGAATACCCTGTTATGGGCACTTCCAAAAACCTGTCTTGCAGGTTTTTGGAACCGCAAAATATTTCCTTAAGCCCTCAAGGACACATAAAGGGAAAACTATCTTTTTTATTTTATAAAGAATTATAATAACCGCTGTGCTTTTTATCTAATTTCTATTGACGACATGGCACAACAGACACAGCATTAAAAGATAGTTTACAGAGGTACCCCTATTTGAAAAGTCCCCGTATCGTCATGATCAGGTCGTCCGGATCGACCGGTTTTTCGAGAAATTTATCGACAGGCAGATAATCTTCGTCCTCTTCGATATCGAACCTGAATTTCGTGCGCTGATTTACCGCTGTAATCAATATAATCGGTATATCCTTGAAAGACGAATCCGCTTTGAGTTTCTGGGCAAAGAAAAAACCATCGGTGTCCTTGTTCATCATGACGTCGAGAAGAATGAGATCCACCGCGTTCTCATTGATGAGTTCCCACGCAACATCGATTGTTGTTGCAGTCAGAACATTGTAATTGTTATGTTCAAGTATGATTTTTCTACTCTCGATAACATCCACATCGTCATCGACGACGAGTATTGTTTTCTTCATGGGTCCCTCCATATAATGGTAATTCTATCGATACTTTTGTTCCGACATTCAATTTACTTTTTACCGTAATGCCGCCACCATGGCTTTTTACAATCTGTTTGACAAGGGAAAGGCCGAGCCCGACACTGCCGTCGATGTTTTTTCTGGCATGTTTTCCCCTCTCGAAAATTTGAAAAACCTTTCTTATATCCTCTTCATCCATCCCGATCCCCGTATCCGAAACGGAAATTCTGATTCTCGATTTCTTTTCAAGCTTCTCGTAGCGTATCACGAGTGAACCGCTGTCCCTGTTGTATTTTATCCCGTTCATGATAAGGTTGTTCAATGCCCGCATAAGGAATGTTTTGTTACCGTTTACATAACACTTCGACAGATTGTTTTTTTCCAGCCGCATGGTAATGTTTCTGGTATCGGCAAAGGGTTTCAGCGTGGAGAAGGAATCTTTGATCACATCAATAATATCCGTCTTTTCCAGCTTGATACTGTGTTTGTGGTCGAGGAGTGTATAGTCGAGGATATCGTCGACGATCTGCATGAGATCGACCGCCTTTTTTCTCGCACGATTGACGATCGCCTTGATTTTTTCCATATCCGACACATATCCTTTTTCGATGACATCCAGCAGATTGATGAGACCGGAAAGGGGCGCCTTTATGTCGTGCGCCATAACGGCCAGCGGTTTTTTCAGTGCGGAGAGCTCCTTTTTTTTATTTTTCATTTCGTCGCTCATTACGGTCATACGATCGCGGCCCCTGCCGACTTGAGTTCATCATACACGGCTTTTACAAGGAGTGGAAGTCCCTTTTTTACCGGACTGCTTAACGATTCGGACATTTCCATCCGCTCGATCTCCATACAGTAGACGGCACAATCCGTATTCTCAAGCATTCCCAATTCATCCGCAATTGCAAGAAGTTCAACAGGATCGAAAACGTGAAGCGAGTACCCTTTCGTTTCTTTCAGACTCTCGACCTCATGCCTTTCAAACCGCCTGAAGTTGCCCGGTTTTTCTCCGCACATGCCCCCGTCGATAACGATAATCTTTTTTCTTCCTTCGCATACATGAAGCATACCGATCCCGAGTGTACCGCCCTCGATATACTCCACGTGCGGCGAGCGATACAGTTTTTTCAGTTCACTAAGAGCGTGGACTCCCACCCCCTCGTCCCCGAAAAGCGTATTGCCGACGCCGATGACCGCAATCTCTTTTCTCATCTCCCCGTCACTCTTTGAACCGTATGTTCAGGTAATGGGTGGAACACGAAATACACGGGTCATATGCCCGGACCAGCATTTCAAGGATGAACTGAAGTTCCTCCTTTCCCCGTTCCATATACTCCGGAACGACCTTTTCCATATCGAGTTGAATATTGTTATGATTGAGGTTCGTCGGAATAACACAATTGGCTTTCCTGAGTATTCCCTTATTGTCGTAGGTATAATCATGAAAGAGTATACCCCGGGGCACTTCGACGGCACCAACGCCCTGTCCCTCTTTTATCGTTATTTCAGGCTTCTCACGGGCCTGCGGATTTTCGATCAAACGGTTGACCAGCGTTATCGAGCGTTCGGCGGCAAACACGCACTCGACGAGTTGCGCGATCGTGTTCATGAACGGATTGTCGTTTTTTCCGTCGAGTCCGAGTTTTTTCCCGACTTCGAGTGCCATGGGCGAAAGCTGCCGGTAATTGTTGTTGTAACGGGCAAGAGCGCCGACCATAAAAGAACCTCGGTTGAACTTCCCGTATTTCGCCGTCGACTGCGGAACGACGAATTCGTTCACGACTTCACGGTAATCGTTGACGGGGATCGGCTTTTCAATATCCGTCGTCATAATCTCCCCGTCATAAAAGGCATATTCCGAATCACAGGTCAAAGCGAGATATTCGGTTTCCCGGCGAAAAGAGGGAAGCGCGTCCGAAATCGATACGACGAAATCAGCGAGCGCCTTCATGTCGGAGACGGCTTCCGTCAGCCTTTTTCTCAATTCCTCGAGTTGCTTTTGTGAAGGATTCATGGAAAAAGCGCCGATACGCGCGCGTATCGGGTGGGTGGTTCTGCCGCCGATAATATCGCACATTTCATTGGCAAGCCGATGCAGTTTCGTGACAAGAAGCACGACTTCCCTGTGCGTTTTGATAAGCGGGATCACGCTTGGTGCTTTGACAAAATCGGGAACCGCGAGATAACAGATATGAAGCAAATGGCTTTGCAGGGTTTCGCCGTGAAGAAGCAGTTCACGAAGGATCCGGGTGGTTTCCGAAATACGGATCCCCATGGCGGCCTCCGTCGCCTTGAGTGAGGCGAAGGTATGTCCGATCGAACATATACCGCAGATCCTCGAGGTAATCGAGGCGATTTCCGTATAATTTCTGCCCACCACCATCGCCTCGAAAAATCGGGGGGCTTCCGGGACCTGCCATTGGACCGTTTTTATCGTCCCCTCATCGATATCGACGACGATATTCCCGTGGCCTTCCACCCGGGTTATATGATGAACGCTGACATTCATTGTTTTCTTCGTCATTCCTTCACCTCCGGCTCTACTCCGAATAAATTCATCTTCCGGATGATTTCCGAAACAGTATAATTATATTTTTCAAGCACTTCATGCATCGCTTTCTTGTTGGGATTCGGTACCGATCCCCTGCAGGCATCGCAGGGGACGCCGTTTGACGGACATATGGCGCCGCATCCCGCACGCGCAATCGGGCCGAGACAAACCATGCCCTCATCGAACAGGCAGACGTTTTCCCTGATTTTACACTCGACGCACACCGGATAATCCGGGATACGGGGCATTTTCCCGAGACAGAGTTCCTTCACGATTCTGAGCACCTCGTCCCTGTTGACGGGACACCCGGGTATCGCCAGATCGACGGGGACAACCTCCGAAACGCCTTTGGTGGGTTCCGTTTCGAGATGAGGAAGCGAAGCGTCGCTGCCGTAAACTTCCTGTTTCACGACGTCGAGACTCTCCCGGTTGTTTTTCAATCGATTGATGCCGCCGGTTACCGCGCACTGGCCGTATGCGACTAAAAGTTTGGAACGTTTTCTAATGTCACGTACGCGTTCTTCATCCTGTTTTCTCGTAATCGAACCCTCGATAAACGCGATATCATACGAATCCGATGTGCCCGTCATGACTTCCCTGAACTCCACGACATCGACAAGTTCGACGAGTCCGATAATGTCTTCTTCCAGATTTGCTATTTGAAGCTGGCACCCTTCACAACAGGCAAAATCGAAAAATGCCACGCGAGGTTTATTCTTCACTATATTGCCTCCTTTAACAGCTTTATATCGTCATAATAAAAGACGGGCCCGTCCTGACATACATAGAGATTGTTGATCTGGCAGTGGCCGCATTTGCCGACGCCGCATTTCATGTTCCGTTCGAGTGAGACGATAATCCGTTTGTCTGAAATCTCCATATCATGAAGCGACATTATAACAAACTTGTACATCACGGGAGGACCAACAATGATCGCGTAGGTATCGGTGGGATCGATCGCCTTCAAGTTCGGGAAAAGGGTCGTTATGACCCCGACATGACCGTCCCAGGTTCCATCCTCGCATTTGTCGACCGTTTCCATGAAGGTGATATCCTCTCTCGTGCTCCATGCGGCGAGTTCATCCGTAAAAAGCCGCTGGCCCGGGTCGCGGCATCCGAAGAGAATGGTAATGTCCTTGTAAGCGCCCCTGTTGTTCAGTGCATAGAGAATCGCCGAACGGGCGGGTACAAGCCCGATACCACCGGTGACAAAGAGAAGGCTGCTGCCTTTGAGATCTTCCATCGGGAAACTCGTACCGAAAGGTCCCCGGATACCGACAACATCGCCCGGCGAAAGCGAATGGATTGCCGCCGTCACCTGTCCGACTTTCCGGATCACCATTTCAAATGTATGGTCATCCGTCGGCGGAGAAGAAATAGAAAACGGTGCCTCGCCGATTCCTGGAATGGACAATTCGACAAACTGCCCGTAACGGTGGCCGAGCGGCCTGTTTTTCAGTTTAAAGGTGAAAAACGAATCGACATCGGTCATCTCGCGCTTGTCGATAAGGGTCGCCACCTCCGGAAGAAAAAGCGATGACGAACCGGTTTCATTCACGCCTGTGTTTATGGCCATGACATCCTCCTATTGATTATCCTGAATATAGGTGAGTACTTTGACGGGTCCCGCAATCGACGACGTACACGCATGTGCACACCGCCCGCATCCCACACATCCATAGTAATTGTACTTCAGGGGCAGATTGACTCCCTTCCGGAATATTCTGTGCCGGAACCGGGCGGCTTTTGTCTTTCTGAAATTATGCCCGCCGGCGCATGTCGCGAAATTCTCGAGCATACAGCCGTCCCATACCCTGATCCGTTTTCCGTTTTTCAGATCCAGATCGACTTCATCCAGAACATCAAAACAATAACAGGTGGGACACACAAGCACACATGAGCCGCATGAATAACATTTTTCTCCGAACACCTCCCAGACGGGATGACCGTGGTTTTTTACGAGAAAATCCGGTGACATCTCGATCGGGACCGGAATTTTTTGATCGTCCTTGATTCTTTTTTTCGCATTTTCGAGTTCTTCGAGTGAATAGGTGAAAGGTTTCTGAACGGCGGAAGAAAGGTAGGCCCTTCCCTTCTCAGTCACAATCTCGACCGTATAATTGCCGTCTCCCATATCGGCAAGCATAAGGTCCGCCGCCTTGTACGGCTGCACACCCTTTACGACAGAGCCGGCAAATCTGTATTTGAATGCCTGTGTCGGATACATACCGATAAGCAGTGAATTTTCGCGTTTTTTTAGGTAGTTCTCGTCCCGGTTTCCTTCCGAAAAGGCCCTGTCCATAAGTGATATGGCGGCAAGGTCATAATAATGGATGCCGATGATGGTAAGCGGTTCGTTTGCATTCTCCGTAATATACGAATCGGCCTTTTTGGTAATAAAGCGGAGAAGCACTTCCCGCGGGGGCTGAAAATACTTTTTTGGCGGTAGAATCGTGACGTCATAATCAAGGCAAAGCCGGCTTGACGATTCGAGTCTGTCGAAAACATACGAAGATCCCTTGCCGACAACTCCGATGACTTTGGAATCTCCTTCCTGAATCTTTTTCTCAACAAAATCAAGAAAATCCTTTTTTGAAATCGTCACATTATCCATACCACTCTCCTGTCATATATAATTTGATTTCGGGGAATCATACCTAAAGGGTAATGCAAATGATCGATGTGCAATTATTAGTAAAAAAAGGAAAAAAAGGCAAGGGGGAGAACCATGTATTCATCCTTTTTTATTCGGCATTCCGGCGTAGGTAAAAAACGGTATAATTCAATTCATCATGGGCGTTTCCTTGACAATAAGCCCGATTCATTTATACTTGTTCACAGGATGAAAACAGGATATCCCGTTCCCGACGGTGAAGCCGATGCTTCACTGACAATAAAGAATTCCCGCTTTATCGGTCATGCAGGAAAAACGGAAACAACCGGCGATGCAAAAGCATATATCAACCGGATCAAGGAACGGTACCCCGGTGCCACCCATGTCGTCTACGCCTATTGCATCGGGTTCGGGGCGTCTTTGGTTCACGGTATGAGTGACGCCGGAGAACCGTCGGGCACGGCGGGACGCCCCGTTCTTGAAGTGCTTAAAGGAAGCGCGATCGGGGACATCACGCTGGCCGTTGTCAGGTTTTTCGGAGGTACAAAACTCGGAACGGGGGGGCTTGTCAGGGCGTATACCGATACGGCAAAAGCGACACTGGCGGCATTATCGGTAAAAACGAAACACAAACTTATCGGTATTGAACTTTCTTCACCATACGAGTACGTCGACCGGCTCAAGACGATCATGGATTACAATCATGCAATAATAAAGGAAAAAAACTTCTCGGAACGGGCTGTTTTCCGTATCCTCATCCCGGAAGAAAACAGAAAAGGATTCCTCGACGACGTACTGAACGCTTCGGGGGCGCGAATAGCATACCGGCTGCTTTAATGCGAATCCATTTATTCTCTTGTTTTTCTTGTGGCAACATCGACCCAGACGGCAAACACAAGAACAAGGCCTTTGATAACGTACTGGGCAAAGGAAGGAATGTTGAGTAGCACCATACCGTTATCAAGGCTCGCCATTACCAGGGAACCGATCAGGGCCCCGAGTATCGTTCCTTCACCGCCCATGAGACTAGTCCCGCCGATAACACAGGCGGCGATCGCATAAAGCTCGTATGTTTCACCGCCGCCGGGCGCACCCGTGCCCACACGGGCTGCAAGGACGACACCCGCGACACCGATAAGAGCCCCCATCAGGATGAATACCTTCATGATATTTGTTTTGATGTTTATCCCTGAAAGCCGGGCCGCTTCCATGTTTCCCCCGATTGCGTACGCATAGCGGCCGAGCCGGGTGTTTCCCGATAGATAGGCAAAGAGAAAGGCGACAATCGCCATAACAAGCACCGGTACCTGCACACCGTAATATGAATTGATGAACAGGACGTAAGCGGCGACCAAACCGGAAAAAAAACATATTTTCGCGATATCGGAGACGAGAGGCCCGGCATCGAGGCCGTATTTTTTCCGTTTGTTTCGCTGCCGGAGGATGGCAAAGGCAATAAAGCAGATGACGAAAAAGGCCAGCACAAGACCGATCTCCTTCGGAAGATAGCCGTTATAGATATCGCCGAGAGATTTTTCAAGGGGCGAAATCGATTTACCGCCCGTCACGGCGATCATGAGTCCCCGAAAAATAAGAAGTCCCCCGAGGGTGACAATAAACGCGGGCACCTTCAAATACGCGACGATGACCCCGTTCCACAAACCGATAAGGGAACCGGTGATAAGGGAGATAACGAGCGCAAAGACAGTCGAAAGAACACCCAGCACGGCAAGCGGAATGGCGGGGAAAAGCATGGTGAAGAAAGGAGCGATCATCTGGTGGAAAATATATACCTGAAAATAAGCGACAACCGTCGCGATAAAACCGGTTGCCGAACCGACGGAGAGATCGATATTTCCGGTGACAATGATCAATACCATACCGATGGCAAGGAATGAAATGATCGTCATCTGCCGGAACAGATTTGAAATATTCCTGGGAGAAACGAAGGTCCCGCCGGAAAGCACGCCAAAGAGTATCCATAGAAAAAGAAGGGCAAAAATCATCGTATATGTTTTCAGGTTCCGCTTGAGCTGCTTCCACACAAAATCGACGACCCGTAAAAAAATTCTTTTAATGCCGCTTTTTATCCGTTCGAGTATTGTAATGGGTTTTGTTGAAAATCGATTATCGGAGTTTATATTGTCTGACAAATCACACCTCTTTGAATTATATTTAATGTAATGAAACAGGCAACGACACCTGTCATAGACAATCCTCATCCACTGAGTTTTCACAGCCCGCCGCCAGACGCATGATTTTTTCCTGGGTCGCCTCCTCACGGGCAAGAATTCCTGTCGAGCGGCCGTTATGCATGACAATGATCGTATCGCTCAATGCCAGGATTTCAGGTAATTCCGATGAAACCATAATAATCGCGACTCCCGAGGCGGCCAGGCTGTTCATAAGTTTATAGATTTCATATTTCGCCCCCACATCGATTCCCCTGGTCGGTTCATCGAGAATAAGGATAAGGGGATCTGAAATAAGCCATTTTGCGATGACCACTTTCTGCTGATTACCTCCGCTGAGTGACGCCACTTCCGCGGTGATGGAGTTGTATTTGATCGACAATTTTCTGCTGATAGCCTGACAGGCGGTGATTTCTTCGTGCTTGTTTATCGAAAAAACGGTGGAAAAAGCGGATATATTTGGAAGCGAAAGATTTTCGAGGATCGATTGATTTAAAACAAGTCCCTGTTCTTTTCTGTTCTCCGGAACAAAACTTATTCCATTGTTCATCGAATACCTTGCCGAACGGATTTTATACGGTCTGCCTTCGAGTAAAAGACTGCCGGATATATTGATCCCATACTCCCCGAACAGGGTCATGACCAATTCGGTCCTCCCGGAACCCATAAGTCCCGCGATCCCAAGGATTTCACCCCTGTGAAGCGAAAAGCTTACATCCTGTATAACAGGCCTGTCCGGTTTGTTGGGATCGAATGCGGTAAGGCCGTCAACCTCGAATACGACCTCTTCTTTTTTATGGACCTGCTTGGGAAAACGTTCTTTTAACTCTCTTCCCACCATCATTGTTATAATACGGGGCATTGATGTATCGGTAATCTTTACCGTATCAATGGTTTTTCCGTCCCGCAGCACGGTAATTGTGTCCGCGATCGCGAAAAACTCCTCGATTTTATGCGAAATATAGATACAGGTGACCCCGTTTTTTTTCAGGGTCTTCAGAATACTCAAAAGCGATTCGATTTCGTTTTCGGTCAGCGCGGAAGTCGGCTCATCGAGTATAAGAAGCTTCGCGTTTTCGGAGAGGGCCTTGACAATCTCTACAAGCTGCTGCTGCCCGACCCCGAGAACGCCGACGGGCAGAAACAACGGCAGAGAAAGACCGTATCGGTCCATTAATGAGAGGGTTCTGGAATACAGGTCGTGCCAATTGATGACGCCGCCCGTTACCGGTTCCCGGCCCAGAAAAATATTTTCACCGACCGTCATCTGGGGAATAAGCGCCAGTTCCTGATACACGATCGCGATTCCTTTTTCAATCGCCTTGCGTATGGAAGAACCGGTAAACTTGAGCTCTTCTCCATTAAAAAAAACGTGACCCTCGTATGAAAGATACGGATAGACACCGGTGATAATCTTCATGAGGGTCGATTTTCCCGCGCCGTTTTCACCGCATATACCGTGTATTTCTCCCCGCCTGACTTTGAAGGTGACTTCTGAAAGAGCCCGTATTCCGGGAAAATCCTTGGTCACGGAATCGAACTCTAAAATAAAATCATTATCCACCCTGTCGTTCCTTTTTATCGATTATCCTTTTGCATATCCATCGATTGAAAATTAAATCCGCCTGCTTTCCTTTGGAACAGGAAAGCAGGCGGCAAATTCCGGAAGATAAAAAATAATTATGGTTTCGGAGGTCTTTCGTCTTCCGGTATATCCTTGTATACTTCTTCCCATTTCTGGAAACCGCTTTTGATTACCACATCATAGAGGTTGTCTTTTGTCACCTGAACGACCTCAAGGAATTTACAGGGCACGTTGCCGGTCAAGCTGTCGTTTCCGGTGAGTTCCTGTAAGGAGCGGCCTTCAAGATCCGGTTTTTCCTTTTTGGCAAGCTTCAAGGCGATATCGACCGCCATGGGACTCAGGAGATTGATGTCCTTGAAGACGGTGACCGTGAGTTTTCCTTCGACGATCGCCTTGCATGCCGGTCCGGTCGCATCCTGTCCCGAAAGAGGCACCTTGCCCGCGAGTCCCTGACTTTCAAGAGCCTGGATCGCGCCTAACGCCGTTCCGTCGTTCGAGGAAACGATCGCATCGATATCGTTCTTCTGTTTGGTGAGAATGTTTTCGATAATACCGACGGCTTTCTCCTGGCTCCATCCCTCGACCCACTGGTCGGCGACGATTTCGATGTCACCCTTGTCGATGTACGGCTTTAAGACGTCCATATGTCCCATACGCACAAGCGTCGCGTTATTGTCCGTGGGACTTCCGCCCAGAAGGACGAATTTGCCTTTATCGACGACGCTCAGCACACCAAGGGCCTGTTGCCGCCCGACTTCGACATTGTCAAAAGTGATATAAGCGGCAAGCTTATTCGTTGGGATGAGACGGTCATAGGCGATACAGGGGACCCCGTCCTTCGCGGCCTGGTCAACGGCGGTCACGCAGCTCGCACCGTCGTACGCCACAATAATGATGACATCGGCTCCCTGTGTTACCATGTTTTCAATCTGGTCATTCTGCCGCTTCGCATCCTTTTCCGCAGACGCCCAGATGACTTCGGCGCCCTTGGCTTCCGCCAGTTCCTTTATCTTATCTCTCTCGCGCGGCCATCGTTCAATATCAAAACTGGCAAATGAAAGCCCTATTTTGATCTTGCCGGTATCCTGGCGTTCGCACCCGAAGGGGAGTAGAAAAATCAAGGTGAGCAAGCCGAACAGAAATAACGTAAAGACTTTTTTCATAAACGCATCTCCTTTACTTTGTTAGATTACCCGATTTTAAATCAAAGCATGTACATGGTCAAGCAAGGAAATATACAATAAAAAAAAATATCACCTTTATTAATGATTATTCGGGCTAAATTCCATAAGGCCGTATAGAAATAAAAGCCCGTCACCGCCGGATGATAAACGGTTCACTGCAGGGACGTATTGCCTTAGGTCAGATCGACTATTCGGGATTAAGTGTATTACAAACACAATCCAGAAGCATTTTTCTATCATTTTCCTGTCATTTTCCTGTAAGGCGGATATAAAAGACTTGAGGTCCGTATATCGAAGCGTTCGCCAGACAGGCGGTAGTTGGCCGAGAAATGCAACACGCTCGCGGAATGAAAAAGGCGTCGCCGAGAGAAAAAGAAGGTCCGCGCGACCGGCGTACCGGTTATAATTCCCTCAGTGCGATCGCCGGATCGATACGGGACCCCCTTATCGCGGGAATGACAGACGCACCCGTTCCGATAGCCGCGGCAAGTATCGCAGAGCCCGCCAGCAACAATCCATTGAAACGGATTTCTCCCTGAATGATCAACCGGTTAACGAAATGGCTGATAGAAAAGCCAAAGAGGCTTCCCAGCACTCCGGCGATAAACCCAAGGATCACCGCTTCGATTAATATAATCCTTATGATATGCGATTTCCTGAAACCAAGGGCACGAAAAATCCCGATGTCCCTTTTACGTTCGTTAACCGAAGCGGACATTGTGATAAAGACAACGAGAACACCGACCAGGAGGATAACGATACCGAGGATAAAGCCGAACAATGAAAGCCGCCGGAGGGCATGCATACGCTGTTCCACGACCTGCTTGATCGGGGTAGCCCTGCCGTTCTGAAGAACCCCGTTTATCTGATCGGCGAGTTCTTCTACGGGACAACCCGCGCATAATGCCGCCACTTCGACAATCGAGATTTTTCCCTTCTTCCCGAGAAAATCCTGGGCGGCGGCAAGATTCATAAAGATGATCGAATCGTCCTGCGAACCCGTTTCCATGATAACTCCCTTTACGGACAATGTTTTCCGCTTTCCATCCCGGGAAATGTCAAAGGAATCACCCGCCTTTATCTTGAATTGTAAAGCGATATTGTGCCCGATAATCACATCATCGTCTTTCAACCCCCTGATTCCGGTTTTCACTATGGTCCTGTGGGGATCGATCGGACTCGGTTCCCTTGTTCGTTCCAGTTCAATAGTGGTCCCTGGTGTGAATGACCACCATTTTTTAAGCCGGATTTCGGTCACAAGATCCGCGCCGACCAGCGGAATAATTTCTCCCCTGAAATCGGCGGCCCCAAGGATTTTTGGAGACACAATCGAAAGGTTTTCCCTGTTTTTAATTTTCCATATATCCTCTATCTCTTTTTCATGAATTTCCCGAACATCATACCTGGCGCCGGGAATGGCGATTCCACCGTACGACATGGACAATGTATTGGACTTCGGTGTAATCATGATATTGGCGCCAAACTCGTCGATTTTTTTCTCGATATCGGCCTGTGATGCTTCCGTAATGGTATAAATCATTACAATAGTCGCTATCCCGATCATCATTCCGATAACGAGGAATACCGTCTTTGATTTACGCCGCCTCAGATTGTTAAAAGCTATATCATACAATTTCATTTCAAAATCCCTGCCGTTTCCTTGATCTCTCCATCGTTAAGGAACACCCTCTTCGACGCATATGCCGCGATACCCGATTCATGAGTAACCATGACAATCGTGTTACCCGTTTCATTGAGATACTGTAGAAGCCGCATTACCTCTTCACTGTTTTTGGAATCCAGATTCCCCGTCAGCTCGTCCGCGAGAAGAATGGAAGGATTGTTCACGAGTGCGCGGGCGATTGCCACCCTTTGAATTTCTCCGCCGGAAAGCTCCGCCGGGATATTGTTCATCTTCTTTTGCAGACCGACGCGGCGCAACATATTGGAGGCCAGTTCCATCTGCTCTTTATTTCTTTTTCTTGTAATCGAGAGGGGCAGCATTACATTTTCCAGTGCACTCAGATAGGGTATTAACTGGAACGCCTGAAAAATAAATCCGATATATGACGACCTGAAATCCGCCCTTTTTTCCGTCGAAAGACCGTATACATCGACATTGTCGATAGTGACACTGCCTATACTCGGCGTACTCAATACACCGAGTGTATAAAGAAAGGTCGTTTTACCACAACCGGAAGGACCGCATACGGCGACAAAATCACCTTTTTCGATTGAGATACTCACATCGTCGAGCGCCCTGACCTTCTCATCACCGCCAAAATAGTATTTTGAGACCGATGTCAACCGTATAAACGACATTGCATCCTCCGCTAGAACATATAGCTTTTTTCATCGAGATCGGCGGTGAGTACGATCAATTCTGATTCACGTTGTTCGACAGGCAGGAAACTCGGCCAGCACCCCCCATAGATATTCTCCGTCCCTATCGCCTTTATCGGATACCTGTTTCCGCAATTCCTGCAAACCGCCCGATCGCCCTGCTGCGAATATCCCCGTTTTGCCCTGTAGCAGACATCACACGCATCGAAAGCCACATGGGGTTGCCCTTCGCCGTCCAACACACCGAAGAATTTTACCTTGACTGCATCATCGGAATTATAGGTAAAATAGGTGAATTTTGTCAAGAGATCGGAAATTTTAATTCGTACGACATCCTCCTCCGTACCGCCGCTTCCCGATGTATTCGAAACGCCCGACGCAGTATCATTTCCCGGTTGACGCCGGATATCTCGAGGAGATAATTCCGTTTGTTCTGTCGACCGGCCCTCCACGGATGATTGAGAAAAGAACCTGCCCGCATTAGCGAATCCCCAAACCAATAAAATCACGAAAAGTGAAATACTACCGATTATAATGAATCGTTTCTCCCTTCCGGATTTTATTTTTGCCGCATTAATCATTTTCTTTTTACGATTACCCATATGGTTTCCTCCTTTTGTTTTGGGAGCATGAAAATATATAACCCCCTAACAACCGAAAACCATTAAAGTTACATATATTATCATATTTTTCTATTACTAATTTTTATTTCATGATTGTTTTGATTATATTCATCGAGATAAAGAAAGACAAGGATTACCATTTCAAAAAGATACATATTATTAATCCGGTTTGGCCCATTCCGGTTCGGTTTTTTGCGTTAGACGGTTTTTCTCCATGGTGCCTGAACGGATGAGTGATTTCCACTGCTTTTCTGACGGGAGTGTGTTGCGACCGGCCCACAATTCGTAGTACGAATAGGTAAATCCGATACAGATACGTCTCCCCCCGTCGGGATCATAGACGGTGACAAGAAGCCGCTGCGGCAGACCGGGACTGACGGCAAGAACATAGCCGCCGTCCGGCGAATAAAAGAGCGGCGATAATCCCGTCATATCATACACGCGGCACCCCCCCGATACGGAGGCAGCGTCAAGGAAAAAATTATCCGGGAAACAGCAGCGGGCAAATATTTCAGGTATTTCAAAAATGTGATTATAATCGTACTGATCGATCGGTTTTCCCGATTTTTCATTTTTCACCATAACATATATCCATTCGACTTCCTGAAAAAAACCGGCGAGCGATTCCGCCATACCCGTAGCGGAGAGGAGCCGTCCCGCCGGATGCGTGATAAGGGTGTTATAAAAAAGAAGCAGATTGTAAAAAAATCCTTCGTGAGGTTCTATATATCCGCGGGGGACAGGGAGGGGATCTCTTCTGTATTCATAACTCATGGGGGAATAGTCGTTTGAGATATACTCGTTTTCTTCCGTCACCGATAGGGAGACCGGTTTTACCGACGCAGCGAGTGAGCCGCAAAAAGTCAGCAGGTTTTTTTTCCCGAACCCCTCGCTGTCAAACCAGAAAAGTCCGGCCGGGTTCGGGGTCATGAACGGACTGCTTGAAGAAAAAAGGAGTGCGTCCCCGTAATTCCGGAACCAGCTGCCGGCACTCCGGCTGTTTATATATCGGGTTAATTTCTCAAGATTATTTCCGTTTGTATAAGCGGTTTCCGTATCACGGACAAGGAGACCGGCCGCAATCCCGGAACCGAATGAAGCGGCGAGATCAACACCCTTTGCATGGTTCCCGTCCGCAGCAGACGTGGGTGAAAAAAGGGTGAAGACCGTCTCTGCTATCGAACGGGGACTGCCGAAGAGCGTGACGGGAAGGGACGGAGCTTCATCGGGGGAAGATTCCGGTTCCCTATCAACGAGTTCGGTATGGGCGTCCGGCGTAATGCTTTCTGAGGCTTTTTCCATTACATGATGTACGATATAGTCTCGTGAGATGCCTTCAAAAATCTTTTTCCGATCGAGGGTTTCACAAAGACCGGCTAACTCGAGTATCGTGGGACCGGCGGACGCCCCTTTCAGAAAGGTGATCGCACTGCCGAAGAAGGAATAATCAGTGTATACGGTATTATCTTGTGAGAGAAGCATGGTAAAAAGCAGCGCCGTCTGTGTCTGAAAGGGATCACTCAGATCAAAGGAAAGTGCCCTGCACCAGGAAAGCGCTTTCGCATAGCCTTGCATTTCTTTTGGGAGGTGTTCATACCGACGACTGTCGAAATCAGAATAATCGATCGCTTTTCCCAACAGCGGAGATACGAGCGTACCCGCAACTCTTTGCGTACCCGCAAC
>JAFGHO010000087.1 GCA_016930085.1 Spirochaetales bacterium | reverse complement strand
TTGAAAACGGCGGCTTCCGTTGAAAACGGCGGCTTCCGTTGAAAACGGCGGCTTCCGTTGAAAACGGCGGCTTCCGTTGAAAACGGCAATGCATTCACGAATCAGAATACGTCATGAAACGAGGAACATGTCGAAAGACCGATTTTTCCTTGAAATCGATCGGCCGGTCGATCATACTTCAATGGAAACCAACTTTTCAAAGAGAGGTGGAGAGGATGAACAAGGAAACCATTATGTCTATTTTTCCCGAAAAGGCGGAGATTCCCCCGGAAGTGATGTACACACCGATCGTCCAGAAGGAATACCTATCGGGCGGAAAACTCATCTCCTGGAACGGACCGGTCCAGGAGGTGCTTTCTCCCGTCTGTATCAAAGAAGGTTCATCCGTCTCTCAGGCCGTCCTGGGTTCGTACCCCCTCTGTACGGAGAAAGAGGCGCTCGAAGCCCTCGATGCCGCGGTAAAGGCGTATGACACGGGAAGGGGCAGATGGCCCATGATGAGGGTGGAAGAGCGGATCAAATGCATACAGGATTTCATGTTCGGGATGAAGGAAAAACAACATGAAATCGTGACCATGCTGATGTGGGAAATAGGAAAAACCTTTCCGGACGCGACAAAGGAGTTTACCCGTACCATCGCATATATCGAGGACACGATAGAAGCATACAAAGACCTCGACCGCTCGTGTTCCCGGTTTACCATCCGTAACGACATTGTCGCGCAGATCCGGTACGCGCCCCTCGGCGTCGTGCTTTGTATGGGTCCGTTCAATTACCCCCTCAATGAAACATTTACCACCCTCATTCCCGCTCTTATAATGGGAAATACCGTCATTTTCAAACCCGCAAAATACGGCGTGCTTCTTCTCAGGCCCCTCCTCGAGGCATTCAGGGATTCGTTTCCCCCCGGCGTCGTGAATACGTTGTACGGAGACGGTAAAGTGATCGTCGGTCCCGTCATGGAAACGGGCAAGATCGATGTTCTCGCGTTTATCGGATCGAGCAGGGTCGCCAATATTATCGAAAAGGCGCACCCCAAACCGAACCGGTTGACGACCGTCTACGGACTCGAAGCGAAAAATCCGGGCATCATCCTCCCGGACGCGGATATCGGGGCAACGGTGAAAGAATGTCTTTTAGGCGCGCTTTCCTATAATGGACAGCGGTGCACGGCGCTTAAAATACTTTTCGTTCATCGATCGATCGCTGAGGAGTTTGTTCAAAAAATGAGTGACGGTATTGCCGGACTTTCGATCGGCATGCCGTGGGAAGACGGTGTGGCGATCACCCCCCTTCCCGAAGCCGGGAAAACGGCATGGCTGAAAGAACTCTCCGATGACGCCGTCCATCATAATGCAGGTATCGTCAATGAAGGAGGGGCTTCCGTCAACCGGACATTTTTTCATCCCGCCCTTCTCTATCCGGTGAACGATTCCATGAAAATCTACCACGAGGAGCAGTTCGGTCCGATCATCCCGGTGGTACCGTTCGAGAACATCGAGACGCCGCTTTCTTATATCGTCAGCTCGAATTACGGCCAGCAAGCGGCCGTTTTCGGAAAAGACCCCGATGTGATCGCCCGCCTTATCGACACCCTTTCGAACCAGGTATGCAGGATCAATATCAACAGCCAGTGCCAGCGCGGCCCCGACACCTTCCCTTTCGGCGGGCGAAAGGATTCGGCGGAGGGAACCCTTTCGGTACAGGACGCACTCACCGTTTTCTCGATTCAGACATTGGCCGCGGCAAAAATGAACGATCTCAACAACCGCATTATAACATCGATCGTTCGCGGACGCCGTTCGGTCTTTCTCTCCACGGATTTTATTCTTTAGCGGAATGACCCATGTAAAAAGCGGTGCACACGGATCGGACGAAAATCGTGAAAGCACAAACAGCACGTTTACCCCATTACCTAAAGGTTAACTTATATTGTCGTTAAAGAACAAACAACGAATTGAATTATTCTTGTTTTAAGCTTGCCAATATAACATATATTAATTATATTGTATCGATTGCGGGAAAAGCATATCATGCGGGCATCGAATAGTTCCGGAACCTTTGGCATTCATGAAGAGGTTCGCCTGCCGGCCGTCGCGTGAGAGAGGGAGCGGGAGGCAACTTCCCCGGTGAAACGAGGTATTGGTAATGAATAACGACAGCGGCATCAACGTCCCGGAGGACATAATAAAAAACTGGCAGGAAATCGTCGACGTTCTGTCGCAGATTGTCGATATCCCGGCCGCGCTGATCATGAAATTCAGCGAACCGGAGATCGAGGTATTTGTCGCGAGTTCGAACGAGGATAATCCGTACCGCACGGGAGAGAAAGAAAAACTGCTCGGGTCCGGACTCTACTGTGAACGGGTAATCAAAACCGGGGACAAGCTCCTCGTTCCCAACGCCCTTACCGACAGGGCGTGGAAAAACAATCCCGACACGCGCCTTCACATGATTTCCTATCTCGGATTTCCTATCCTTCTTCCCGACCATAAACCGTTCGGAACGATCTGTGTGCTTGACAACAAACCAAACGGCTATTCGAAAACGATAGAGAAGCTGATGACCGGGCTGCGCGATCTGATCCAATCGCATCTCGAAATCATTTACATGAATCAGGTTCTCGGTGATGAAAACAAGCGCCTGTCCGACTACCTGTCGGAAATAAGGGCATTCAGGGGTCTTGTCCCCATATGTTCGAACTGCAAGAATATCAGGGACGAACAAGGGATTTGGCATCCCATCGAACATTTTATAAGCAGCAATACCCGTATCGAATTCAGCCACACCTTTTGTCCGATATGCGCGAAAAAACTGTATCCGGACATGGTAAACGATGAATAGCCCTCCATCCCCTTGCAGACCTCAGACTCAGGTTATCCGCTCGATACGGATACGGTGCGGCAGACAGAGACGACGCCGCGATGAAACATGAAAAAACCCTTTACGAGATCCTCGGCCTCACGCCGCAGGCGGGTACCGACGCAATAAAAAAAAGCTTCCGCGCACTCGCGCTGCTTCATCACCCGGACAAGAACGACAATTCCACGGCGTCGCAGGTTCTGTTTCGAGTCATCAACGACGCATATACCACCCTGGTCTCGGCCGAACGGCGTGCGGCATACGACATGTATCTGAAAACAAGCGGCGCCGTGCATCGCCGTCACGGTGCGGAAGTCTCGGAAAGCGCCGGGGATAAGCGGAACGACGTCGAGTATATATGCACCCGGCTCAATTTTATCCTCTGGGAAATCGAGGACATACTCGCATCGCGGTCTTTTGTATCGGGCGACCATCCGTATGACGGCTGCCCTGTCGCACAATACCTTGAGATAATTATCGTCTTTATCGACCGGTGGGTGCTCGAACCTTCCTGTTTCATCGATTATTTTCATACGGCGAGAAATCCCGGCGCCGAAAAACGAACGGTTCCCTTCTCTTCACGATACGATAAAGGCGTCCACCGGCCGTATATCGATCTCCGGGATTATTTCTACGAAATCAGAAAACGCTCGGACAGGTTCTTCAGACACGTCACCCCGGAAGCTTTGATGAAAAAAATCGAAGGCCGGAATGTCACCCTCCTCGACGCGATTTTCGAGGCGTTACTGATGGCCTGCCACTACCTCGGTTCCGTCCGCCTCCTCATGAAACATGAAATAAAAACCGTGGGGCGGTTTACCCATTCGAACCCGTGTTACGAGGACGGCGCGGCGGCACCGATCTCTATCGATGAAAAGGAGAAATCGAAATGAACAGAATCCATATCATTACCCTGGGAGTCTCGGATATGAATCGTTCCCTGCGGTTCTACCGCGATGTACTCGGTTTCGAGATAACGGCGAAGGAAAAAGAGCCCGAGATCGCCTTTTTCCGGAACCGGGGCACCACCCTGGCCCTGTATCCGAAAGAAGGGATCGCCCGGGATATCAATGATAACGATCCGCCCCAAGGTTCCGGCTTCGGCGGTATTACCCTCGCCTATGTCGCATCATCCGAAAGTGAAGTGGATGAGATCATTATGAAGGCGGCCGGCTCCGGCGGCAGGCTGGAAAAATCGCCGCGGCGCGTTTTCTGGGGAGGATACAGCGGTTACTTCTCCGATCCGGACGTCTACTACTGGGAAATCATGTATTGGGAACAATGGAAATTCACGGAAGACGGGGGCCTTGCCGTCGATTGACCGGGCTGGACGGGCTGTCTGTTACCGTTTAAAAATAGCCGGTCGCTTCTTCCGGCCGAGTGAAAACCTTCCGGGCGCCCGCCGCACGCAGCTCGTCTTCTCCGCGGAATCCCCATCCCGCACCGACCGGATACATGCCCGCGTTGATCGCTGTTTCCATGTCGATGCGCGTATCCCCCAGAAACACTATCCTTTCCGGACTCACCCCGATTCCCCCGGCGATCGCCAGGGCCGCGCCGGGGTGCGGTTTGAGGGGATAGCGGTCTCCGGCTCCGAAAACAAAAGAAAAACGGGTTTCCGGGAAATTGAACCCGATACTCCGTTTAACGAGCGGTCCGGGTTTATTCGACAACACGGCTTTGGCCACGCCCGAATCATCCAGTACGCGAAGAAGTTCGGGAATACCGGGATAGGGTTTCGTATGGACATTGAGCCGCAGCGAGTAGGCTTCTTCGATCTCGCGCGTTATCCGTTCGATATCGGCATCGGTGTGCATCGACCGGGGCAAGAGGGAGACGACGAGATTTTTCATGCCCCTGCCCACAAAGCGCCTGAAGTCTTCAAGCGGATACGGGGCCAACCCGTTTCTTTCAAGCACCGTATTGGATGAATCGGCGATATCCCTGATCGTGTCAAGAAGTGTACCGTCGAGGTCGAAAATCACGGCGTCGAATTTCATTTCGTATCGGTCCCCTCACCCCGCTCATTTCACCCGTTCGTCCGAAGACGCCCGGTCGCTTCCGGCTATTTCGATCATGTCCGTGATCTTTTTGATGAAGTGCGGTTCGCACCTGAATGCCGATCCTTTTCCCTGGAGAAAATGATGCTCCTTAAGGAGATGGAGGGAGAGTTCGCTTACTAAAAGTTTTTTCTCGAGACCCGTCAATCCGATGACCGCCACGTGTTTCCGCTTGAGTCCGTCGCCGAAGGGACACGGGAGAAACCCCCTGGCTTCGATGACGGTGACGGAAAGCTCATCGCGGACCGCCACTTCCACTCCGAATCCCTTTTTCCCCTCACAGAACAAAAACTCGATCGCCTCCGCCGCCCTCTCCCAGTCGAGACCGATCGAGGCGGCCGTCTCCTCGTCCTTCTGGATGATATCGGTGAGGCTGCGGGTGTCGGTACCGAGAAATCCTTCCGCGGTAATGACGCCCGGCCGCATTTTGTTTTGAACTTTTACGAGTTCGGGGGTCATTTTCATGATATACCGCCTTTTTCCGGTTTATGCGAATTTGTCATAATAGATCGCTCCCTCTTTGACGTTATGCGAGGTCAATACCTTGACGCACGCGTCGATCATACCGGGGCTCCCGCACAGATACCCCTCTTTTTCGGGGGACGATTCGAGCTTATCCTTCAGATATTTGTCGAGGACGTCGGTAATGAGTCCCGTCTCACCGTCCCAATTGTCTTCCGGAAGTGGGGAGGAAAGGGCGGGCACATAATGAAACCGCGGCCATCTTTTTTCCAGCTCGCGGAATCGTTCGGTATAAAAGAGTTCCTTTTTGTTGCGCGCGCCGAAGAAAAACCAGACGTCCCGGTCCCGGACCCCCCGCTCCTCCATGTCGAAGAGGATCGAATGGATCGGCGCCATACCGGAACCGCCTGCGATGCAGAGCATGACCGCATCCGAGGAGTGAAGCCTGAAATCGCCGATCGGCGCGATGAGTTCGAAACCGTCCCCCTCCTTCATCACGGTATGGACATAGGTGGTGGCGATCCCCCCGGGCACGAGCCGGACGAGAAAACCGAGGCGCCCCGAATCCGAAGGGACCGAAAGCATCGAATACGCCCGCTGTGTCGAACCGGAGATTTTTCCGTAGGGGGGAATGATGAACTGCGCGTACTGGCCCGAAGTGAATTTGATTTCACGGGGCTCGACGAGTTTCAGGTACACTTCCTTGATATCGTGAGTGATATCGGTGATCGATGAGACCGCCGTTTTGTAAAGACCGATATTGAACAGCTCCTCCGGGATTTCGATTTCGATATTTTTCTTGACCTTGATCTGGCAGGCGAGTCGGATCCCTTCCTTTTGTTCTTCTTCCGAAAGAAGGGGCAGTTCGGTGGGCAGATACGGACCGATATCGGAGACGACCTTCGCCTTGCAGGTGCCGCAGGTGCCTTTGCCCCCGCAGGCGGAAGGAAGGAAAATCCG